>NZ_JBAXHI010000023.1:0-66071 GCF_037138995.1 Candidatus Chlorohelix sp.
GGAGGCGCAGTCTGTGTGGCATCTAGAAATACTGTACATGTAGTTATTGATATTGTTGGTTATTACGTATAATGTAGCATCTCAATGACTACTGCCCATTCGCTAAATACCCCGAATTATTACGGGGTAACAAGGCTGAGGGGCTTCTAGAGGTGAACCCACGCTGTGTAATCCCACAGCTTTGATATTTAGAGAGGCACATATATGGGGGTTGCATAACCCCCGAAACGTTGGCGCTCTTGTGAGTGTGGTTGTTCTTTGTTCATTACTTGCCTAAACCTTTTTTGCCTTTAGCAGAGGCTCTAACCTTTTTCTTAGAATTCTCGGCGTTAAAAGCGATCCTAAGATATAAACAATTCCAGCAAACTTTTTGATGGGGTTTTTATCTTCTTTTAGCGTTTTTTCCAATCGGTATAATTTTGAAGCTTTAAGATGTTCAATTTCAATTTCTCTAACCCAGACCTCATACTTTTTTTCTTCCCAGAGCGCATACATTTTCTGTTCAAATTCAAGTATGGTTCGCTTTTGTGAATCTATTCCTTTTCCGAGGTATTCTATATGCTCTTCATATAGTATAAGTGTCATGCCTTTTGTTGCAGCTTTGATACCGGGCATTTGCTCTACAGGCGGAAGTGGATATTGCCGATGTACTATTTTGGCTTCTTTGATTAATGCTTCCATTCGATTACCCATCTCTTCTAACCGGAAATGGGCGGCAACCCTCTCTCTACTTGCATTTCCCATTTGCCTACGAAGTTGAGGCTCTTTTATGAGCTTACTCAATATACCAGTATATTTTTCTATTTCGTCAGTCTCATTTCCCCGCTCTATTAAGAACCCGCACTCATCTGTCACGAGTTCACGCTGACCGCCAACGGCTGCTCCTACCGGAACTACCCCTGTTGCCATCGCTTCAAAAAATGCTAACGATATGCCTTCCATAGCCGAAGGTAGAAAGAATATATCTGCTGCATTTAATAGCTCTTTTACACGCTCATTGCTTACCGCGCCTAACAGAATAACTTGTTCTTTCAAATTATGCTTATCAACAAAGGCACGAAGCCATTCTAAGTCAGGACCATCGCCAGCTACCAACGCTTTAAATTCAAGACCGCCTTGAGCTAGTTGTAGCATAGTTTTGGCAAATACTTTAGGTTGCTTTTGTGCAGTAATCCGCCCAGCATACAATAGTACAGGCATTTCACTATCAATTTTAAGTTGTTCTCGGACAGTTATCTTTTTCTCAGGAAGGGGCTTCCACTTCTCTATGTCAATATTAGTATAGCAAACTCTTATTCGCTCTTCCGAGAGACCACGTTTTATCATCCAGCGCTTGAGATGTTCGGAACTAACAACATGCAAATCCAGCAAATCTTCTGCTTCCACCGACCATCCGGCACTACCACCGTTGCGCCAATATTCCTCTTCCATATGGCAATAATCTATTATTGGCAACTCTGGAAAAGAAGCTCTCAAAAAAGGTAGAAGATAGTAACCTAACTCGCTGTTGGAAATGAAAATTGTATCATACTGCCTTGAAGAAATTAAATAAGAAATATATCTTGGAAAATCAAAGGTACTTAGGAAATTTTTCAGGATAAAAATATCTGAAGTAAATCTACTGAATTGCGATAGCCAAGGATTCGTCCCCGCTCTTAAAGTAGTAACTATGCTAACTTCCCAACCTTTATTGGTAAGTTGTTCTAGCAAGTCTAGGCTAAATTTATCTGCACCTCCCATATCCAGCCAAGAAAGTATCATTAATAAACGTGGTTTTGTTTTGTGCAACAGATTTTTGCATGGTATAGCGGTGGGTATAGGCGCATAGAAATCATGTTGTGTGGGTTGAATTTTGGGGAATCCTTCTACCCAAAGTTTAGGGTATTTGCTTTTTAGGTTTCCTTGGAAAGCTTTTCTGTTTGCATCACTGATTTTTTCCCACCTGTCAGAGTGTATAATACGCCTTCGGTACCAATCTAGGTATTCCGGAACTGTTCCTCCCCAAAAACCATAATTACCGCATTTGCACCAAAAGTCCCAATCTTCTAAGCCTCCCCTAATATCTTCATCAAAGCCACCAACCGCTTCATGTACAGCCTTACGAACCATGCTAGTAACATCAACGCTGTTTTCTTCTAGAAAGGTGCTTCCGTCTTCGTAGCCACTTGACCACAA
This sequence comes from Candidatus Chlorohelix sp., assembly GCF_037138995.1. Lineage (NCBI taxonomy): Bacteria > Bacillati > Chloroflexota > Chloroflexia > Candidatus Chloroheliales > Candidatus Chloroheliaceae > Candidatus Chlorohelix > Candidatus Chlorohelix sp. Next base: position 2,176 of record NZ_JBAXHI010000023.1, read on the forward strand.
ATACTCTTGTCCTTCGAATGCTACATTATATCCAGTTACAAAAGAGTATTCAGGATGGGTCTCTAGGAACCAGTACCACTTTTCAACAGCTGTAATTTCAAGCAAATCATCGCTATCAAGCAATACCACATAAGGCGTAGTTGCTTCTTTAAAGCCGGTATTTCGGGCTGCACTCAGACCTTTGTTTTCCTGATGATTAATAATTCGTATTCTGCTATCTGCTTGAGCAAGGTCGCTAAGCATAGCAATAGACTCCGGATTGGTAGAGCCATCATTAACAATCAGCCATTCCCATTGCTGAAAGGATTGCCCCATAACTGACTGAGCGGTTTCTTGAAAAACTGAACTTGTATTGTAAAAAGGCGTTACAATAGTTACAGCAGGAACTTGGGTTTTATCAGTTGGAGAATAGCTAAGTTTCGCTCTTTTTGTGGAAACAGGCGTATTTGTGAAATCCGGGTTTGAGGCATCAATCATTTTAATCTCTACTTGTATATAATAATTATATCTACAATAGATAAAATATAGTTCTTAAGAGCGTTTCGGAAGTAATCGTACTTTTTGTAATATACGAAACAAACGCTTTGCATGCAGATTAGTAGCAAACGCATCAAGGTCTTTTGCCCATTTGGAAAGTTTTTCCACCTCAATTCTTTGAGAAATTTGCCATTGCTCTGCTTGTTCATGAGCATCATGTAACTGTTGCCGCAATTCTTCGATTACTTCTTGTCGCTTTTCTGCTATTTCCATCCAGTTCTTATATTGGTTGTTAAGCCATATATTTCCTTGCTCGATATGTATCCACTCATATTCTCTAAGAATTTCTTGCGAGGCAAATCTCAGAACCAAGTCGGGCGCAGGAGGTTGCCTGGATTGCTCGCTATTTAGGTTTTTAGCTTCTAAAATTAAAGCCTCTAGCCTTTGAGTCATTAAGTTCAGTTGAAAATGAGTGATAATTCTCTCTCTTGAAGAAATCTTCATTTTCTGAAGTGTATCAGGTGCTTTGATTAGCCGAACTATTTCTTCAGAATAATGTTTTGCCTCTTCTTCTTCAGTAGCAGGTGAAATCAGCGTTCCACATTCTTTAGTAACTAATTCTCGCTGCCCTCCTACATCACTGCTAACCGGTACAACACCCATTGACATTGCTTCAAAAATTGCCAGTGAAATCCCCTCAATTTTTGAGGGTAGAAAATATATATCGGCTGCACAAAGAAGTTCTTTGACTCTACCGCTATTTACGGCACCAAGTAAAGTGATTGTTTCGTTAAGACAATTATGGCTGATAGATTCCTCCAGCCAATTATAATAAGGACCATTCCCTGCAACTAGAACCTTAAAAATTACTCCTGCTTTGGATAACTCCAGAACAGTTTTAGCAAACACTTGCGGCTGTTTCTGATCTACCAGACGTGCTGCGTATAGAATTAGAGGAGTATCCGTTGCAATACCAAGTTCCTGTCTGACCTTGATTCTTATTTCATTATTCGGTTTCCATTCGTCAGGATCGATATTGGTATAACAAGTCTGGACTCTATTCTCCTCTACTCCCTTAGCAACCATCCATTTCTTCAAATGGTTAGAGCTTACAATCTGTAAATCCAAAAAGCCCTTATATTGGATTGATAAATCGGGAAACCCATTTATAGACCAAGGTTCATATTCAATGTGACAATAATCCACTATCGGTAGGTCAGGATAATAAGAGCGAAGTAATGGCAATAAATAATAGCCAATCAGGCTGCACGAGATAAATATTGCATCAATTTGTCGCGATTCGATTAAATATCGTAAGAATCTTAAATAATCCGGCAATCTAAGGTGATTTTGCAGTAGGAAGATATCGGGTGTATATTTCGCAAACGAGGGTAGTAGCGGGTTATCTGTGCCTCTTGGGGTACATACAGCAGTAACTTCCCAATCCTTTTTAGTAAATTCTTTTAGAATATCTATGTTAAATTTTGATGCGCCACCTAAATCAGGGCGATTCAATAGCATTAGCAGCCGGGGTTTCTTTTTTTGCAGCAAATTTTGGCAAGATATTAACTCTGAAAGAGGGGTATAAAGTGGATGGGAGGGTAGCTTTATTTCAGGGAAGCCTTGCTCCCAAAGGCAAGGGTAGCGTTCCTTGAGCTTAGCTTGAAATATGGGTAGCCTATCCTCTTTGAGATTACCCCCATAATTGGTCGCTGGCATCCGGTACCAATCTAAATATTCAGGGATATTACCCCCCCAGTACCCAGCATTAGCGCAACGCAACCAGAACTCCCAATCCTCAAGCCCTTCCCAGCCACTCTCCTCATACCCTCCCACTTCCTCGTGTACCGCTCTACGTACCATACTGGTAGTGGTGAGTTGGTTTCTTTCCAGAAAAGCTTTTTTCGCTTCAAAAGAAGTTTCTTTAAGAAACTCAGAATCGCCAAAGCCTACGGTAAAGCCTTTAACAAAGGCGTACTCCGGGTGTGACTCCAGAAACCAGTACCACTTTTCTATAGCGGTAGGTTCAAGCAAATCATCGCTGTCCAATAGCGCAACATAGGGAGTAGCTGCTTCTCTAAAGCCAATATTTCGGGCTGCCCCCGGTCCCTTATTGCTCTCCAGATGGATAAGTCGTATGCGGGGGTCGGTACTTGCCACCTGCTCCAGCATTGCCAAGGTTTCAAGGTTGGTGGAGCCATCATTAACAATTATCCATTCCCATTGCTGAAAGGATTGGGAAAATACAGAACGCACCGTTTCCAGAAAAACTGCACCTGTGTTGTAAATAGCGGTAAGGATGGTAACAGCAGGAGGCGCAGACTTATCAGACGGTATATAATCAAAGACGGGGCGCAGGGCTGAAACTGGTGTATTGGCATAATTCGGATTAGTAGGGTCTATCAATTCTTGCCTCTTGTAAATTATTTGTAAATGTGAAAAGCCGAAATAAATACACTATCGCTTGAGCCTTTTTAGAGACGATTTGAGAAAATGCCCTAGTCCTGTTTGTAAACGATATAAGGGTCTAGACTTTAAAGCCACTAGGGTATTTTCCATTTCCCTAGCCCATGCTCCCTGTTCTTCTAGTTTCCTTTGTGCAGCTTGCACACGCTTTTCTTGTTTGTCAATCTCTTGCTGAAACGAATTTTTATCTTCAACCAAAATATCTACATAAGATTTCATTTCTAATAGCCAATTTTCCCTATCCAGCGCAAGCTTCATCCAGCTTTTCCATTGCTTCTCCAACCAAGTTTTATCTTTCAGATAATTATCATTAGGTTCATTTTTGCGAATACATTCGATCGCTATAACAACGCTAGCCGCTGCTGTCTTTGGAGTGATTGTCGGAAGAGGATAGAGGGTATGCCATTCAAGCGCTTCTCGTACATAAGCTTCCATTCGATTACCCATCTCTTCTAAACGAAAATGAGTGGCAACTCTCTCCCTACTTGCATTTCCCATTTGCCTACAAAGCGCTGGTTCTTTTATAAGCTTACTCAGTATATCAGTGTATTTTTCTATTTCGTCAGTCTCATTTCCCCGCTGAATTAAGAACCCGCACTCTTCTGTCACGAGTTCACGCTGACCGCCAACGGCTGCTCCTACCGGAACTACCCCTGTTGCCATCGCTTCAAAAAATGCTAACGATATGCCTTCCATAGCCGAAGGTAGAAAGAATATATCTGCTGCATTTAATAGCTCTTTTACACGCTCATTGCTTACCGCGCCTAACAGAATAACTTGTTCTTTCAAATTATGCTTATCAACAAAGGCACGAAGCCATTCTAAGTCAGGACCATCGCCAGCTACCAACGCTTTAAATTCAAGACCGCCTTGAGCTAGTTGTAGCATAGTTTTGGCAAATACTTTAGGTTGCTTTTGTGCAGTAATCCGCCCAGCATACAATAGTACAGGCATTTCACTATCAATTTTAAGTTGTTCTCGGACAGTTATCTTTTTCTCAGGAAGTGGCTTCCATTTCTCTGCATCAATATTGATATAGCAAACTCTAATTCGCTCTTCTGGAAGACCACGTTTTACCATCCAGTTCTTGAGGTGGTGGGAATTGACAATATGCAAATCCAGCAAATCCTCTGATTCCACCGACCACCGGGGATAGCCCCCGTTGTGCCAATACTCCTCTTCAATATGGCAATAGTCAATTATTGGCAATTCTGGAAAAGAAGCTCTCAAAAAAGGTAATAGGTGGTAGCCTAATTCGCTATGGGATAGGATGATTGCGTCCGGTTGCCGAGACGTTATAAGATAGCGCAAAAACCGTGGGTAATCTACAAGTTTCAAAAACAAAGGCAACATAAAAATATCAGGTGTATATTGGGAGAATTCAGATAACCAAGTAGATTTAGCTTCCATTATGGTAGCTACAAGTGTAATTTCCCAGCCTTTATTGACAAACTGCTCTATAAAATCTAGGTTAAATTTGTCTGCGCCACCCATATCAAACCAAGGAAGTAACATTAATAGTCGCGGCTTTTGTTTCTTTAGCAAATTATTGCAGGGTAAATCATTAGGAACAAGAGGATAAGGTTCTAGATTTTGAAGTTTTATTTCAGGGAAGCCTTGCTCCCAAAGGCGAGGGTAGCGTTCCTTGAGCTTGGCTCGGAATATTGGCAATATTTCCTCTTTGAAATTAGACCATCTGTCATAATTGGTCTCTCGCATCCGGTACCAATCTAAATACTCAGGGGTATTACCCCCCCAATATCCAGCATTAGCGCAACGCAACCAAAATTCCCAATCCTCAGCGCCGTCTCTAATTTCTTCATCAAATTCTCCCACTTCCTCGTGAACAGATTTTCTAATCATACTTGTAAAGTTAATCCGATTTCTTTCTAAAAAAACTTCCTTCGCCTCGAAAGAAATGTTTCTAAGAAATTCAGCACCCCCAAATCCTATAAAAAAGCCTTTAACAAAGGCGTACTCCGGGTGTGACTCCAGAAACCAGTACCACTTTTCTATAGCGGTAGGTTCAAGCAAATCATCGCTGTCCAATAGCGCAACATAGGGAGTAGCTGCTTCTCTAAAGCCAATATTTCGGGCTGCCCCCGGTCCCTTATTGCTCTCCAGATGGATAAGTCGTATGCGGGGGTCGGTACTTGCCACCTGCTCCAGCATTGCCAAGGTTTCAAGGTTGGTGGAGCCATCATTAACAATTATCCATTCCCATTGCTGAAAGGATTGGGAAAATACAGAACGCACCGTTTCCAGAAAAACTGCACCTGTGTTGTAAATAGCGGTAAGGATGGTAACAGCAGGAGGCGCAGACTTATCAGACGGTATATAATCAAAGACGGGGCGCAGGGCTGAAACTGGTGTATTGGCATAATTCGGATTAGTAGGGTCTATCAATTCTTGCCTCTTGTAAATTATTTGTAAATGTGAAAAGCCGAAATAAATACACTATCGCTTGAGCCTTTTTAGAGACGATTTGAGAAAATGCCCTAGTCCTGTTTGTAAACGATATAAGGGGCTAGACTTTAAAGCTGTCAAAGTATTTTCCATTTCTCTAGCCCATGCTCCCTGCTCCTGTAGCTGCCTTTGTGATTCTTGCACACGCTTTTGATAAAAAGAGGCATCCCGTTCTAGGTTATTAATTAGAGTGGCGTTCTCCTCTAACTGCTTTCCCCTATCCTCTGCAATTAGCATCCAGTTTTTCCATTGTTCCTCTAACCAAGCTTTGCCCTCCCAAAATTCATTTGAGTGGATGCCATCGGGGCGATGCTCTGAATTTGCATACAAAGTCTGAAAGGTTAGCTTATAATCGGTACGTATCTCCAAATCACCTTCACGTTTCTCCGGCAATAATAAGGCTAGAGCAAAACCGCCTATCATGAAACCATATATATCAGGTCGAGAAGTGAGTGTTCCCGGTACGAAATCCACCTCAACAAAATGAACAAATGGATTACTTGCCCAATCCGCGTCTTTTATACCCTTTCGGCAATCAGGCATAAAACCGTCATGCATTAGAACATAAAGAGGCTTTAATGGTTGTATCTTTAGCAAATTTTCAATATCACGTTTCACGCCATCATAGGAATGGTCGGCATCAATCAAGATAAATTCGGGACTAATACCTTCAGCTTGAAGACGCTCTAATAATAGAGGGAGGGTATTATTAGAGTCACCTGTAATAAATTCTACATTAGAGAATTTCTTGTCATTTGTATCAAATTGACTTGAGTCAAAATCAAGGCTATAGACTTTTTCAGAATATTGGGAAATGGCATATAAACTACCACCGAAAGCAGTACCAACTTCAATTGCACACGAAGGTTTTAAGCTGCTAACTAGGTTTATAAGTGTGCTACGTTCGGCATCATTCATTTGCCAACCAAGAGGATATTCCCCATACAGGGTTTTTTTGATATTTTCGGGAATATACGGATTTGCTTCAACGTATTCTTTAGTTAGTTCTATCATTTGTCCTATTTCTCTCAATTATCTATTTACAAATGCACTTTTGGAATTTTAAGCTGATTTTGAAAGGACTCACTACAATAGATAGTAGTCTGCCATTTCAAAACTATACCAGTAATAGAAAGTGCAACCATAGTGGCTTATACAAAATTTGCTACGCTACAGAAAAGGGTTCTAGAAAAGAGCGACGATTGCCGATATCGTAAACTTTCAAGCTACCGCTAAATAGAGTAGAAAGGTTTACTAATGAGTCGCAAACACCACCGTTATAATGCCATAAAAGCCGAAATGCTGCAATTTTTTGAAAAAGCTCGCCGCGGCAGACAAGCTCAATAGCTTAACGTTTTATTAGCAATTTATTATACGAGGATACCATTAGTTGCTATTTGTATTGTAGCGTAATATACTTTTTCTCTATATGTTTTGGTGTTATTGATTATGCGAGTCTGATTCTTATATAAATATGCGTACCATTGAACTGATTAATTTAAGCTCCAACGCTAACCCTGAACCCGTAACCTCACCGGGGATTATGGCGCAAATCGAAAAAAACCTCAGCCCCAATGATTTTAGACCACGTATCGCCTTCCTTACACTTGGTTGCAAGGTAAATTCTAGCGAGACTGAAGCCCTAGCCGAGAACTTTCAAAAAGCCGGATATGCGCTGGTTGAACCAAATAGGATATGTGAGCCAAATGTATTGGTAATAAACACCTGCACTGTAACGCATATAGCGGATCGCAAATCGCGCCAAACGCTGCGACGCGCCAAACGTGAAAACCCAAAAGCTTTGGTTATCGCCATTGGTTGCTATAGTAATACTAACCCAGAACAGGTAAAAGCGTTACCCGAAGTAGATCTAGTTCTGGGGAAGGCTGAGCAAGAACGCATGGTTGAGATGGTTTCCGAGCGGTTAAACTACGAACTGGATTTTCGACCGGGATTTTCCCGCCCTCTTTTTGATGATGGTGAGATTGGTAACGCTACCGATAATCGAAAGGTTGAAAAAAAACACCACACCCGCGCAATGGTAAAAATACAAGATGGCTGCAATGCGGGTTGCGCTTTTTGTATTGTGCCAACTGCTAGAGGCATACCGAAAAGCGTGGATATTTCGGATGTAATCGAGAGTGTGCGCTACAAACTGGAAGCCGGATACAAGGAAGTTGTGCTTACCGGCGTTCATCTCGGCAAATATCGAGCTTCTAATAGGGAAAATGAAGAACACCCGCTACGTCTTAAAGCCCTACTTGAGACTATCCTTGAAAAACTGGATATTCCACGCTTGCGAATTACTTCGCTAGAACCACAGGACTACGACCCAACCTTGCTTGAGTTGTGGCAACGTGATAAACGGCTGACACGTCATTTTCATCTTGCTTTACAATCGGGTAACGCTGCTACGCTTGCCAGAATGAGGCGTGGCTATACTCTGGAAAAATACCGCCAGATTGTTGAGCAAATTCACCGGGAATTGCCGGACGCTTCTATAACAACAGATATTATCGTGGGTTTTCCCGGTGAAACTGAACAGGAATTTTCCGAGACCTTGGCATTTGCGGCAGAAATGGGGTTTGCCAAAATTCATGTATTTCCCTATTCTCCTCGAATTGGTACGCTTGCTGCCAGTATGCCCGCTCAAATAGCTGACTCGGTTAAAAAGCAAAGAAGTGAACGCCTTCGACTTCTTTCTAACGAACTGAGTCAAAAATGGCGCAGTCGCTTTCTAGGTGAAATTCGAGAGACGCTTTGGGAAGCAAAAGCTCCAAATAGCTTGATACGAAGCGGTTTAACCGATAATTACCTGCGCGTATATATTCAATCAGACGATAACTTGCGTAATCAGATAACATCGGTAAGGCTGGTGCAACTGGTCGGAGATGGTGATGCTGACGGGTTGTCCGGCGAAATTGTGAGGTAATGTAATGAGTACGAACAATATTGAAGAATTGGATGAGGAAACTAGCAGAGAACGCGCCAGAACTTTTTTGTTGTTCCGTTTGCAGTGGCTTTTAAACATAGTAGTAGCAGTTTTATCGGCTATTGCCATCGGGTTGGCATATGCAGGACAACGCACGTTAGCGCAGATTATTTTCCTTTTTATTGCGCTTATTTTTATCGGTTCGGTTATTCTTACCGTTTATCGCTATCGCCGCAACCGTGAGCGTAGGCAGATTATCTTAGATAAACTTGATGCAGCACGCAATACTCGCCTACGAGAAGTATTCGATGAAGTCCGGCGCGAAAAACGTTTGCCTAATGACCGTGACTCAAAAGACGGTTTTGATAACTCTCTACGAGAAATCAGTGAGCTTGCCGAAGCCGAACGCCGCCGCAAAGCCAAACGCAACTCGCCACAAGAAGGCGGGAAAAGTGGCAGATAATCTCACGCCACAAGAAAATAAACTTTTAGAAGCAATCGGTAGCCCACCTACCGTAGAGCCTTTACCAAAGTTGAGTGATAATTTTGTCTGGCGCATAATTGAAAAGATTGGGCAATTTGCGCTATGGGGTGCGGCTTTGAGCGCAGCGATAGTATGGACACTTGGCTTGGTTGTCAATGAAGATTATAACTGGGTTGGTTTCTTTAACCTTATCCCAATAGCATTGATGTTGATTTATATCCCTTACTTGATTCGCCGTAACCGGAAAATAGAAATTGCTCGTATTCAACAGCACCGTCTAATACAGGAAAAGTTGCGAGCTGAAATCATCCATATGGTAATCGAAGAGAGTAAGCGCGATAATAATGCCGATTTCAGATAAGGCAATTTGCTTTTACGAGCAAGGCAAGGGAGGGGCTTTTTCATTCGCTAAAACTTTACGAACTGTTTTATTACCTTGAGGCTGAATCAGTTGTTAGCATTCTTCCAAACTTGTATTCTCGGCAACCACAAGCAGCAGATTATTAGCAAGACTCAGTAATTTATGGCATATTTTCTATGGAAATTACAAAATCCCAATACCTACCGTTAGCATATAACAGCTTACAATAAAAAGTAATATATTGAAAGCAGTTTTGAGAGTGCGATTCTTAAAGATAATTACCATCCGTGCGCCAATTTGAGCGCCGATTAAACCTCCACCCAGTAGAGCAGGTAATAGTTCCAATTGAAGTTGACCTACCCGCCATAGCGCAAATGAGCCAGAAATCGCTGGAGCTAGAACCGCTAATAATGAGGTTCCTACAGCGATTTTTAAGGGTACGCCCAGCACAACCACCATTAGAGGAACCATTATAAATCCGCCACCAACCCCAAACATACCGGATAAAAAGCCTACTGCCCCACCTATAATCAGAGCAATAAGTAGATTAATCCGGTATTTATATTCAAACCCGGCAACGGTTTTGAATCGTAGCAATAATAGCCTGTTACTGCTTTTAGCAAGGTCAATTTTCTGAGGGCTATCGCTTGGTTGAGAGGGTTTTGGGGTTTTTTGTACAGAATAGAAAATTGCTACACTTGCGGTAAGTAATCCAAATAGTAATTTCAACAATGAAGTTGATATGCCAACCGTTACCGCCGTTCCAAGTTGCGCGGTAATAATTGAACTTAAAGAGAGGGTAGCCGCCAGCACAATATCTGCGGTATTTTGCTTGAGATGCTGGAATATGCCTGAAAGGGCTGTACCGATTATATAAACCAAACTTAACGCAATTGCGGTTTTTATCGGAATCCCAGTAATTGTTAAAAGAGGCACGAGTATAAAGCCCCCGCCTACTCCAAATAACCCCGACAGATAGCCGGTAAAAAGTCCTATTATAAACAATTCGAGGAGCATCAGACTTTAGACTTTCTCACAAGTACAGATTACAGAAATTCTTTGAATTATATTTTCCAGCCTTATTATATACTAGGGTAAGCAACAATGACCGCCAAAGCTTGTATAATTCTATCCCGTTGCCGCTAATGTGGGTTGTAGCCCTGTTTAAACTGAGGGAACTTTAACCTATACTTTAACGTCTAATTATTGTGAACAAATAAACTGATTTGAGTCAGACTGATTTCTGCTGGGAATGACCTCTATCTACTCACAAGGGCGTGTTTCAATTCAGCTGAATACATAAAAACAGCAGGGATGCCTTATCCCGGCTATTTAATTTCCAACTTGGGAGGGTTCTCATTGATTGACGTAATTATTTGGTACTCCTTTACTTCTTTAATAGGGTTTCTGACCTTTCCAATTTCATTTAGGCTTTTTTCTTTTTTGCCGGATCGCGGTTACGCTTTTTCCCGACCACTTGGTTTGCTTATATCTGGACTATTAGCGTGGTGGGCAGGCTGCCTAGGTTTGATTCCATTCTTGCCGGGCTGGGTCTGGAGTGCGGTGGGTATTTTAGCGGGTATAAGCGGGTTAATACTGGCGCGTTCTCAGGTGCGTAGAGAAATGGTCACGTGGCTTAAGCAACGATATAACCTTAAATATATAGTTCTAGCTGAATTGGTTTTTCTAACCACTTTCGCTTTTATGTTAAATTTGCGTTCCTTCTTCCCCCAACTGAACCAATCAGAGAAGTTTTTTAATCTGGCTTTTATTAACGCAATCGCTACTTCTCCGGTTTTGCCTCCGGCTGACCCATGGTTTGGTGGGCAAACAATGAACTATTACTACGGTGGTCATTACCTAATAGGGTTTCTTTGCAAATTAACCGAAACTGGGGCGGCTACTGCCAATAATATAGCGCTTGGCTTGGTTTATGGTTTTCTGGCATTGGTAATTTTTGGATTTGTAGCTAATATGGTTGGTTTGGCGCGATATAAAGGTAAGGTTGCGCCCCTAGCAGGCTTGCTGGGTGTATTATTATTGGCGGTTCTGGGAAACTTATATCCCCTCCGGCAACTGCTAACCAGTGGGCTATTACCGCTTGGTGACTCGAATTTCCCTTTAAAAGTGGATTGGCCCGGTAGCGCCCGAATGATTTATGACCCAATGCCAGACGGTAGAAAGCTGGATATTCTGACCGAATACCCAATCTATAGCTATCTTAATGGCGACTTGCATGCACATTTAATGGGCGCACCTTATGTGATTATGGTGTTGGGCTTAATATTGCAACTTTTTGCCACTCCCGGTAAATGGGTTGTGTCGAAGTTATCGTGGCGCACTGTGCCACGCTATCTGGGGTTTGGGCTGCTGTTAGGGGCGCTTTATTTTATCAATCTAGCCGACTTTCCCACCTATCTTATGCTGACGCTGGTATCAATAATTTTTCTGGAATTGCAAGCGAGAGATAAATGGGGGCGCACCCTTCGTCGTATCGGGGTACAAGCAACCGCGTTACTTTCTACTATATATTTGATTTATATTTTTCAGTTTACCACCTTTAGCGGGATGCTCCGCGCAGAACCTATGTCGGATGTGGCTAATATACCGGTGGTCAATTTCTTGAGTCGTTATTTGGGATGGGTTTACTGGCACGGTACAAACTTGAGTGAATTTGTGGAAATGTTCGGACTTTTCCTGCTGCCAATTGCTACTTTCCTGACAATTAAGTATGTTCGGTTGGTACGACAAGAAAAAACTCCATATTACAGGTTGGGAGTAGAACTAATTACCGCTCTAACTTTCTGCATAGCAGGTTGGATGGTTAATTTCGAGTTACTTGGACCGGGGTTAGTTTTAATTTATGTGTCAGCGCGTATATTCCGTTTGGAGTGGAAGCTCCGGGAGAGAGATAATAAACCACTATCGGCACAAATGGATCTGTTGGTGTTACTGTTACTTTTTTCTGCCGGAGTTATAACACTTTTTTGCGAAGTTTTATACATTAGAGATATTTATTCCAATCGCTTTAATACTGTTTTCAAATATTGGTATCAGTTGTGGGTACTTTATGGGTTAACCGGAGCATATAGCATCGGGTGGGCGCTAAATTGGTTCAAAGCTAACTCACGGATGCCGAATATAAATCCCCGTCCTATTCGAGCTAAGGCACAACTTACAGGATTTAGCCGGTTTGCCCTTCGCCAAACAAACCCGCTACAAAGTTTGGTATCTGAAACCTCTTTTCCAGACGAAAAAACCAGCTTATTTTCCAATTTTAGTGATAAAGCTATTGCTTTCCCTGTTGTTCGGCAAAAGCTGAAAACCATTAACCTGACTTCAAGGAATCACTGGATATTTGGCTGGGTTAGCTTACTGATTTTATTAGCAATCTCAGCCTCAGCCGTTCCAATTTTATCTTACTGGCAAACCACTAACGGCTATACAAACCGGATAGGGCTAGATGGGGAAATCTGGTATGCTGAACAATTCCCGTCAGAATATAAAGCGATGGCTTGGTTACGCGATTATACCGCCAACCAAAGTGATAGGCGTGGGGTAGTGCTAGAAGCCAATGGTATGAACTATAGCTGGGCTACTCGAATCAGTACCTATACTGGCTTACCTACGGTTGTGGGCTGGCCGTTCCACGAACTACAGTGGCGGGGTAATCTAGCTGAAAAAGATATTTGGGAAAGTTGGCTGGATATGAACCGGATTTATGAAACTACCGATGTTAACCGGGCAATCGAGTTGTTAAACCAGCATAATGTTAAATATGTCTTTGTTGGGCAAATTGAGAACGGTGACGGCTCTTTCTATCCAGATGGGCATGAGCCTAAATATTATTCTGCCCAAGCATTGGACAAGTTTGGCTCTTTTATGAAAACTATTTATGCCGACCCTGCAAATAAGATATTCATCTATGCCTTTTAAAAATTCAAACCGCATTAGCTAAAAGGCAATGCCGGAAAAAAGGCTTAAAGCTGGAGGTTCTATTAATTTTTCCGGTGAAACAGTAATAAAGTTTTGACATAGCTGAAAGCGAAAGGTATCATGTGATAGATGCCTCTTGCCGCTATTATCCGGTCAAGAGGTTATAACGTGGCTTGTTTGAAACTTTTGTGGAAAGTTGTATCTACTCTTGATAGATAGTGAATTATTGGAACTGGTGCGCTGTCCTCACTGTATCGAAAAGGCGTTGGCGCAAGGAAAAACCGATGACCGCGAAACCGGGCAACTTACATTGCGTCATGGGCGAATTCAATGCCGAGATTGCAGCACAGAATATACTGCCCATAATGACAAACCCCCCTCAACCGACGGCATAGGTTGGGCAAACGCTGCAATTGCGCCGGATGACTTTGATTTTTTGCCGAAACACGGCTACTACTTGGATTTAATGCCCAGAAATAGTTTTGAACAAAATACTCGCTATCTTGAAGAAGAATTTGAGCATGAGATTGACCATGAATATATCAGCTTGCCATGGCTTGGGGCGGCGGTGCGGAACGATTTACTTCGCAAAATGCTCAAACCTTCTGAGGCGGATATTGCGCTGGAAGTAGGTTGCGGCAACGGTAAGTTCTGTTATTGGAATCGCGATAGATTCGGCACTGTGGTAGGTTTAGATGCCGCGCCTTTATTTGCAGAACAAGCATTGGACGACTTACCGCTAATCAGGGGCGATGTGCGTTTGCTGCCGTTTGCGCCGGAAAGCTTTAACAAGATTTTCAGTATTGATTTGCTAGAACATTTGCCCGCCGATGGTATCGCTCCTTACTTCGCCGAGTTGAATCGAGTGCTAAAGCCCGGCGGTCAAGTTTTTATCTTCTCAAATACCCGCGAAATGGGTAAGCTTACTCCGGTAATCAAGTTAGAGAAGAAGGTTGCAAACTATTTTGCTCGCAAGGGAATATTTGATTTCAAGCGCGATGAATTGCGTAAGAGTGACCATATAAAGGCAATCCGCACCTTTGATGAGTTGGAAGCCTCTATTAAAGAGGGCGGCTTCAAGCTCGAACGAACTATATTTTGGAATGGCGTGTTTCAAAGTCTGGTTGATAATGTAATTGTAAAAGCGGGCGAATACTTGTTGCGGAGACGTGTTAAAAGACGGCTTGAACAGCGTACCAAAGCAGCGGAAAATTCCAATAGTAGCCCTGCAACTCGTTTGGTGGCGGGTACAACCGGAATCAGCCCGGATTGGGCAGATGGCGGCAAACCGCGTATTCCGGAAGACAAGTTCATGCAAGATAAAAGTCAGGTGGAGCTTGAAGCTGAGAAAGTTGCCAGCGATACCGAACAGAATGCGGCAATTGACCTAGCTATTCGCAAAAGTTTAAAACGCTCTATGGATAAGCGCACTTCAAATACCTACATGCTGCTATTAAGAATCCTTACTTTTATGATGCGCTTGGATATTTGGCTGTTCGGGAAAATGCGTACTGGACCCTACTTTATTCTTATCCGCAAAGTAGGAACTCCACGTAGCCGATGAAAATCCTGTATGTTGCCAGCGCGATTGTAGCGCCGGGTAGCCATGGTGGGGCAACTCATGTGGTAGAGGTTTCTCGTGAACTGGCAAAGCTTGGTCACGAAATACACGTAATCTGCGCCCGCCCTAACCGTAAAGAACCGGCACGCCTCACCTTGGCGGTAGAAGGCGGTACTCCGATTGAGTTTTATCGCCATTCCCTGCCAAAATTTACGGCAATCGCCCTTTACCCGCTTGTTAAAAAGCTGGCTAAAGCGCTTAAGCCCGACCTTATAATGGAGCGTTACTATAATTTTGCTGGTTCGGGCATGTTATTTGCTTCTCGCCACCATTTACCCTCGTTGTTGGAAGTAAATGCCCTAATCCTCGACCCGCTTTCCAGCCCTAAGCGTCGCCTTGACCGTACCCTACTGTTCAACCGCCTGAAATGGTGGTCGGAGAAACAATGCTGCTGGGCTACACGCATTATCACTCCTTTACATACAACCATACCGGCGGCAATCCCACGCGAAAAAATAATCGAGCTTCCGTGGGGCGCAAATGTTGATATGTTTGACCCGACCCGAATTGAGCCAACCGAGCAAATGCGGCTGAGACAAGAGCTTGGTATTCCAGAAAAGGCAAATGTGCTTGCTTTTGCGGGTAGTTTCCGGCATTGGCATGGGGTGGAAGTGTTGGTAGAAGCGGCGAAACTGGCAATTCCACAAGATAACAACTTATATATTTTGATGCTAGGCGGTGGTCCACTTTTTGAACAGATTCAAAATGAAGTAGTTGATAGCGGTCTTACAGAAAGAGTAATACTAACTGGAGCAATACCCTATCAGAAAATGCCGCTATATTTATCTCTCGCGCATGCCGGAGTAGCCCCTTTTGATACCTCAAAACATGCCCCTTTACGGGAAGCCGGTTTTTACTGGTCGCCTCTTAAAATATTTGAATATATGGCTTTAGCTTTACCCTCAATCGTACCAGATTTCCGCCCACTAAATGAAATCATTCGTCAAGGGCAGGAAGGCTTACTATTTCGAGAGGGTGATGCAAATGACCTCGCTCGCGCTATTCTGGAATTGTTATCCCCTAATAATATAATAGAACGTGAGTGTATGGGCGCATCCGCCAGAATCCGGGTGGTTGAAAGCTTTAGTTGGCGCTCTCACTGTGCATCCCTTGATGCAGTAATGGTAGCCTCAAACCGAGTGTTTTTTGATAATATAGCCGCCTTTTGCTAGGTAATAGGCTGCAATTGTCCCCTCGCCTAACCCCCTTGCTACTACCACTTGCGAATCGCCCGGCAGCAAGTCTAGGAAATTATCGCTCCATTGCACATCAACATCCGCGCTCAAAAGCAAACCTTTTACGGGCTTCTTTACTTCCAGCAACAATGCCTCACCCTCCAGACGGGTTATTTTCAAACGTGGGTCTTGGAGAGCAAGATATTTGAAAGGTTCTTGCCAGAGCGTGGCGCGGCGCACAATTTCGCCGTTGTCGAGCAATGTGGCTACTATTACGAGTGGTTCAACGGCTTCAAATTCCAGTTCATCTAGCTCAGTAGCGCAATTGACAGGTATTATTACTTCGCTCCGGTTGCTTGCTAACTCTTTTCCCTCTAGGGAAATAACCTTTAGCTCTAGCGTGAGATTACGCTCCCGTGAGTCTGTATTTACAGCCCAATAGGTGGCTTTATTCTTGCTTGCCCAATCCAGCCCAATAGTTAGATGATTAAAAGCGCGTTTTAGAGTGTAGAAAGCCGCTTTGGGTTTGCCAAGATAATCGGCTATTGCCCAACTTATGGCAGGATAACAATCGTTTAATTGCCAAACTAAAGCACCGGAGACATATTCTTTCCCCTTGCCCCGCCAACGCCGTTTCCAATCCATAACCGCGTATTTGAGAGCTTCTGCTTGGATAAATTGGGTGGCATAGATGTATTCTTCCAGCTTAGCGGGTGTAGGCAAATTATCACTGAGATACACTGCCAAGCGTCTGTAACCGTCAGGGGCTTTGTTGTGGAACTCGTAAGTGCGGCTCTGCTGATGCAGTTCACAGGGTGGCAAAAAACTTACTAGAGTCTCTAAGGTGGGGCTGCCCTGCATACCAAACTCGGACACGAAACGCCCCTCAAATTTCCGATAATCTTGATATATAGCCATTTGTTTATGCCAAATTTCCCACGTATGGCGGTCTCCCTGCGTGGGGTCGTCTGCATCCGCTCCGGCGTAAGGACTACCGCGCCAATAAGGGCGGGTAGGGTCTAACTGGGCGCAGATTTCGGGCAATAACCGCTCGTAGATTTCTCGCGCCGGGAAAGCTGTGGCGATAAAATCATCCTTGAAATTAGCATCGTAAGCGCCTAGCGATTGGGCAATAGAATAATCCTCGTTATTGCCGTTCCACAGCACAATACAAGGATGATTTCGCAAGCGGCGCAGATTTGCTACTGCCTCTGCTTTCACGCTTTCAAGAAATTCGGGATGTGCCGGATAGATACCGCAAGCAAACATGAAATCTTGCCATACCATAATACCCATTTCATCGCACAAATCGTAAAAAGCGTCTTCTTCATAAATACCGCCGCCCCAGACCCGCAGCATATTCATATTGGCAGCAACCGCCAATTGCACCCAGCTTTCATAATTTTCACGGGTAACGCGGGTTGTGAAAGAATCTGCCGGAATCCAATTTGCGCCCCGACAAAATAGCGGCATGTTGTTTACCTCAAAGGTAAAGCTACTCCCCGCTTCTCCTTCCAGCGGGTTCTGGAGCAAACACAATCGCCGTATTCCGAATTTGCAATCCTTGTGGTCGAGTTCTTTCTCACCGTTCAGCAAACTAGCTTCTACCCTATATTGCGGTTGCGCCCCTAACCTACCGGAAGGCTCCCACAAAAGCGGGTCAATAATTTCAAAAGTGTGTTGTATTTTAGAGTCATCAATAGGAATAGTTGCTTCTGAAGTTGTGATGCCGTAATGGTCAAATAGTACCAGTTTGAGATAGAGGGGCAAAGAGGAGTGATTATCTATTTCTACACTTACCGGAACGATTGCCTTTTTCAAATCCTCGCCGATTTCAGCAGGGCAAAAAATGGTATCAATACGAGCGGTGTATGCTTCCAGACGCACTTCTCGCCAGATTCCGGCTGTTATAAGGGTTGGTCCCCAATCCCAGCCGTAATGATACTGTGCCTTACGCACATACACGCGCGAGGCATCGGTATTCCAAGCAGCGCGTTTTCCATACTGCTTTTCCAATTCCTTGCCTCGTCTTAACGCCGATTCAAACAGGATACGCAACTCGTTGTGACCTGACCTAGCAATGCCCCGAATCGAAACACGATAGGGTACAAACATATTCGCAGCAGTTAAAATTTCTTTCCCGTTTAGCCAGACAGTAGCAAAGGTATCCAAACCATCAAAGCACAAATCTAACGCAGGTCGTTTCTCAAATTCATTAGGTAGGGTGAAGAAATAGCGGTATAGCCAATCGCTTTCTCCGACCCATTGTACTTCCTGTTCATTCATACCATAAAAGGGGTCGGGTATAAGCCCAGCGTCTAACAAATCGGTGTGAATGCAACCCGGTACGATGGTATGGTTCCAACCCTCGAGTAGGTTGAAATTTTCCTCCAACTGTATTGAAGGGTTTCTTTGCTTGAATTGCCAGCCTGCCGACAGCGTTAGGAATTCTTTCATTGCGCCACCACCTTTTCGCTTCATTGACTCAAGGTACTAAATAAAATTTTAGCGCTAAAATCAGCTTTTTCCATAGCAAATAAAAAAACTACCGAAACGATTTTCCGGTAGCCCAATCTTATTTATTTGACTAACGTTGCGGAAAGTGTTTTTTGAGCCAGTTAAGCCCATCTTCGGCTACTTCGCGCCAATTGACTTCGAGCATCATATTGTGAGCAGTGCCATAATATACGCGGCGTTCTGCGCCGTAGAGCTTGGCGAATTTATCATCAGGCATAAATTTTCGCATCGTATCGGTAGCGTTAACCTGAAAAAATAGCGGAACTTGCCTTGCCGAAGCAGCTTTTGGTGGCTTCTCCCAGAGCAGCCCCATAAAGCCAAGCATAGAACCGTCACACATTTGGCTGGTATAGTGCTGCAACTGTTCTTCCGGCAATTGCTGCGAAAAAAACATGCGCCGCACTGTTTCTGTATTTTTAGGAGCAGGCACTTTACGGTTTTTTATGAAAGGATAAGCGGGCTTGCCCAAAATGACTCCGGGAATACGCATGTAAAGCGGAAAAGAAAAGGTGGGCGACACCATTATTGCGCCTTTTATCGGATATTTCTCTATATATTTTAATATCAAAAATGCGCCCAACGAATGTGCAACCATAATTGGAGGTTCTGGCAGTTGCTCTGCTACTTGCCGAATATCTTCCAAATAATCCCGCAGGGTTGTACCCTCAATTTGACCTTCGCTGTTGCCATGTCCGCGAAAGCTCAAAGCGTAAGACGGATAGCCTGCTTGTGCAAAAAAAGGCACGAAATATTCTGACCAGCACCATGCGCCATGCATCGCCCCATGTATAAAGAGGAGCGGCGGACTCTTGGGGTTTTCAGGAATTTGCGAGATAATTTCCAGTTTCATGGCATTTTGTCCTCTGTATAGTATTCATTGCGTAGAATTATATAACATTCTGCCATAGATTACACGAAACTATACCATCTCTTACAGTACAAATCTGCTATAATTAGCCGTGTTTTTGAGTTAATTTAAAGGAAGATATAATTGACTGACCAACGTTTAATCCGAAATTTTTGCATAATTGCCCATATTGATCATGGCAAATCCACGCTGGCAGACCGATTGCTGGAAATAACCGGCACGGTTACGCAACGTGAGATGAAAGAACAATTGCTTGATAGTATGGATCTTGAGCGTGAGAAGGGTATCACCATCAAGGCGCGTGCTGTACAGATGCACTACAAGGCACATGATGGGCAGGAGTTTGAACTGAACCTGATTGATACTCCCGGTCATGTGGACTTTAGCTATGAAGTGAGCCGTAGCCTCAGTGCCTGTGAAGGGGCTTTGTTGGTGGTGGATGCCTCGCAGGGTATTGAGGCTCAAACACTGGCGAACCTGTATCTGGCAGTTGAACATGGGCTTGAAATTATTCCGGTGGTCAACAAAATTGACCTGCCTGCCGCGCAACCTGAAGTAGTAATCGCCGAAATCGAAAAAGTTATCGGCATTCGAGGAGATGAATGTATTCGCGCTTCCGCCAAAACTGGACTCGGCGTGGCTGAAATCCTCGAAGCAATTGTACATCGCATCCCAGCCCCTAAAGGTGAGTTTGATAAGCCTTTACGCGCCCTGATTTTTGATAGCCATTTTGACTCCTATAAAGGGGTGATTGCTTACGTCCGGTTGATGGATGGCGTTTTGAAATCGCGGGACGTTATCAAAATGATGTCGAATGGCAAAACCGCCGAAGTGCTTGAAATCGGGGTTTTCCGCCCGGTGATGACCCCACTGCCTGAAATTACCGCAGGCGAAACCGGGTATATTGCCACCGGTTTGAAAGTAGTGGGAGACTGCCAAGTAGGCGATACCATAACGCTTTACGCAAACCCTGCCGAAAATGCTTTGCCGGGTTATCGCCCTGCCAAGCCGATGGTTTTTGCCGGGATTTATCCTATAAGCTCGGATGATTACACCAACTTGCGAGAAGCTCTGGACAAATTACAACTGAATGATGCTTCGTTGATTTTCCAGCCTGAAACCTCTGCCGCGTTAGGTTTCGGTTTTCGCGTGGGCTTCTTAGGCTTGCTTCATATGGAAATCATTAAAGAACGCTTGGAGCGGGAATATAACCTAGAATTGCTTATCACTGCGCCAAGCGTAGAATACCACGTTAAGAAGAATAACGGTGAAGTGTTGCTGGTGGATAATCCAAGCGATTTCCCCAATGCGGGTGAGATTATGGAAATCGAAGAACCTTGGATGACTATCCACATAATTACGCCAACGCGCTATATCGGGCAGATTATGGAACTAGTTACTAATCGGCGCGGTGAGTACAAAAAGATGGATTATCTGGACGAAACCAGAGTGCTACTGGATTATGATATGCCGTTGGGCGAACTCATCGTGGATTTTTACGACCAACTGAAATCGCGCACTAAAGGTTATGCTTCGCTTGATTACATCTTTGGTACCTACAAGGTGGCTGACCTCGTCAAGTTGGATATTCTGGTAAACGGCACCCCAGTTGATGCACTTTCGCTTATTACCCACCGGGACAAAGCATTCTCACAGGGGCGTGTTCTCACGCAAAAGTTGCGAGGGTTAATTCCACGCCAATTATTTGAAGTGCCGATTCAGGCGGCGATTGGCTCAAAAGTTGTGGCACGCGAAACTATCAGCGCGAATCGTAAGAACGTACTGGCTAAATGCTACGGCGGTGATATAACCCGCAAGCGCAAACTGCTGGAAAAACAAAAAGAAGGTAAAGCCCGCATGAAAATGGTGGGCAATGTAGAAATACCACAGGAAGCTTTTATGGCAGTATTGAGCCTTGAAGATGACGAAAGAAAATAACTAACACAAATTGCCGGAGGATAAAATGGCTGTAATTCGCACTTATACCGCGTATTACCAAATGGATGGCGGGGAGATACCTGCTTTTGTAGCTCGAATAGATGATGAAGAAGCTCGCCCCGGAGTGGTATTGATTCAGGAGTGGTGGGGCATCGAGCCACACATCAAAGACTTGGCGCAAAAGCTGGCAGTAGAAGGCTTTGTTGTGGCTGTACCCGATCTTTATCACGGGCAGGTTGCCACAGAACCTGACGATGCAACCAAACTCATGATGGCGTTGGATGTTGAACGCGCCATTTACGAAATTCAAGCAACTATAAATGGCTTGAAAAACATGCAGGGAGTCGAGCCGAAAAAAGTAGGGGTAATCGGCTTCTGCATGGGTGGCATGCTTACTTTTAAAATGGTGGAACGCAGCCATGATTTGGCGGTTGCAATTCCCTTCTACGGCGTTATGCACGAACCCACTTATGAATCGGTGGCAAATGTGCAAGCTCCGGTGATGGCTTTCTTTGGAGCGTTGGATAATTATACTCCGCCGGAATACATCCAGCGTATTTATGATACTTATACAAATGCTGGAAAAGATTACCAGCAGTATGTTTACCAAAATGCCGGACATGCTTTTTTGAACCCTACGCATGGCGCTGGGGTTGAGGATGCAGCGCGTGATGCTTGGCATAAAGCATTGGATTTCCTGAAAACCAAATTAACAAACAACTAGATTTGTTGGGCAGAAATATTTTGCCCGATTCAAATGTTAAAGTACGCCCCCTCTCCGAATTGGGAGAAGGGAGCAATTAGTGGAGAAAATAAATTCGGTGCAACACAAACTTCGTGAAGACATTCGGAATGTAGCCATTATCGCCCACGTAGATCATGGTAAAACTACCCTAGTGGATGGAATGCTCAAGCAGAGCAATATCTTCCGCAAAAATGAGACGGTGGGCAACCTGATAATGGACTCGAATGAGTTGGAGCGGGAAAAAGGCATTACCATTCTTGCCAAAAATACCGCTATTATCTATAAGAATGTAAAAATTAACATTATTGACACTCCCGGTCACGCCGATTTCGGCGGTGAGGTAGAGCGGGTACTCAATATGGCAGATGGCTGTTTGCTGCTGGTAGATGCGGTTGATGGACCAATGCCCCAGACTCGTTTTGTTTTGAGCAAAGCCTTTGAAATTGGCTTGAAACCAATTGTAGTTATTAACAAGCTCGACCGCCCTAACGCACGCCCTGCCGTAATTCTCGAAATGACTCAAGACCTTTTTCTTGACCTTGCTACCGATGCCGAGCAATTGGACTTCCCGGTGGTTTACGCAATCGCCCGTGAAGGCAAAGCGGCGCTTGACCCTGAAAAAGTAGCAAGTTCCCTAGACATTTCACCCCTCTTCGATACAATATTAAAGTATGTGCCTGCGCCGATGGTTCAGGAAGATGCCCATTTCCAAATGCTTGTAACCAGCCTCGATTACAACAATCACCTTGGTCGCATCGGAGTAGGACGTATTATGCGGGGTCAGGTGAAATCTGGCGAAACTGTCAGCCGTATAGACCGAGAAGGGGTTATTTCACGCGCAAAAATATCCAGTTTGTTCACCTTCCAAGGGTTGGGTAAAATCGAAATAGAGGAAGCCAGCGCCGGAGATTTGATTGCCTTCAGTGGTATCAGCGACATCAGTATTGGTGAAACTATTGCAGATGCCGAAAACCCTGACGCGCTGCCTCCTATCGCGGTAGAAGAACCGACCCTCCAACTAACCTTTGGTGTAAATACTTCGCCCTTTGGTGGGCGCGAAGGAACTTACAGCACCAGTCGTCAGTTGCGTGACCGTCTCTATCGCGAGTTGCAAACCAATATCGCCTTGCGGGTACAGGATACCGATAGCGCGGATGTATTTCTCGTATCGGGTCGTGGTGAATTGCACCTTTCGATTCTGATTGAAATGATGCGCCGCGAGGGTTACGAGTTTCAAGTATCACGTCCCGAAGTAATTTCCAAAGAAATCAACGGACATAAGATGGAACCTGTAGAGCATCTTATCCTCGATGTGGAAGAAGAATACGAAGGACCTGTAATCGAGCAATTGGGGCGAAGACGCGCCCAAATGATGAAATACAATCCTGACGGTAAAGGTCGTGTCAGAATTGAATTTAGTATCCCTACACGCGGTTTGATAGGTTTCCGCAATCTCTTTCTAACCTTGACTCGCGGTGGTGGCGTTATAGCAAGCCTCTTTACCGGTTACGAGCCTTGGTATGGTGACATCGGGCAGGTGCGTAACGGTGTTTTGGTTGCCAGCGAAGATGGCATGGCTACTTCCTACGGATTGGCAAATGCACAAGAACGCGGTCAAACTTTTGTTGAACCGGGTACTCCAGTTTATGAAGGAATGATTATCGGCTTGTATAGTCGCGAGTCGGATTTGCCGGTGAACATAGCAAAAGAGAAGAAGCTAACCAACATTCGTAGTTCAACTTCGGATATTGGGGTAAGGCTGACTCCTCCGATAATACTCAGTTTAGAGCAATCGCTAGACTTCATTGAGAGTGATGAACTGGTGGAAATAACTCCCAAGAATATCCGATTACGCAAACGTGTGTTAAATCATGGTGAGCGTGTCAAGAAATTGAAAAACAACTAGCAAGAGAACTGAGTCACAAGCGGAAGTATTGGTATTGGTCATCAAGGGCGCGACACTACGCCCTGATGACTTACTACCGCCTAAACTGGATTTCCTGACACCTTCGATTATTTCAGTTTCTATCTATCTCAGTCTAGAACTGTTTTCCCACTTTCTGGGTGGAAGTCCTAATAAAATAGCAGCAAGCGTGTTTCCTGTGGCTTTTTTTATTTATTCTTTGCTACCAGCCTCTTCTTCGAGAGCCATCAGCCGGATTATGTCAGAGCGGCTTACTATACCGCTTAGCTCCCCATTTGCGTTAACCACTGGTACTGGGTTTATATCTTTCTTCATCATCAAGGTGGCTAAGTCTTGCACCGTAGCAGTTTCATCAATAGTCAACACATGAGCGGTCATCAACTCACTAGCGTTAGTTGCCAATACACTGGTTAACTCTTTCTCGAATTCTTTTTTCTTGCCGAAATAAAATACCGAGTCAAACAGGCTAAAGACATGCGGTGTGTCTATAATTGCGGTGCGAATGATTAAATCTTCTTCGGTAACAATACCGAGAATTTTACCATTATCTACTACCGGAACACCGCTGATTTTGTACTTATTTAAGAGACTCGCTATATCGGGAACTTGTGTATCTGGAGTAACAAAAATAACATCTTGGGTCATTATATCCTTAACTAAAATCTGTCTTTGCATTTTCGCCCGCTTTCCCCTAAAACCTATTCAAGGCTCTCGCCTTGTTTTATTGCCTCGATTGAGAGTGGGAGGAGAGGTAATAAATCTCCCGCCAGTACCCCCATAGCCCCTTTATCGCGTTTCGCCAGTTCTCCCGCCATTGCATGAAGGTAAACCCCGCAACAAGCAATTTTAAAAGTGTCAAAATCAGCAAACCGGACAGCCTGCGCCAACAACCCGCCGCAGATACCTGCCAGCACATCTCCGCTTCCTGCAGTAGCCAGCGCAGAATTAGCTGCCGGATTCACTGCAATACGACCATCCGGCGCTGCAATTACAGTATATGCCCCTTTTAATACAACCACCTGACCGAATTTTTGCGCTGCCTTCTGTGCCGATTCTAACCTGTTTGCTTCTATTTCGCCAATTGTACTTCCGGTGAGCCTTGATAATTCCGCCGGGTGAGGTGTAAGGATATTGCCTTTGCTCATACTAGCCCACCATTCCGGCGTGTGTGCCAAATAGTTTAAACCGTCCGCATCAATCACCAAAGGAAGTTTCTTGATGGAATCAATTGCCAGCAATTGCGCTAATAGATTGCTATTCTCTCCAAGACCCGGTCCGATTAGAGCGGCGCGATAGTCCACCAATTTTGCTGCAAAACTACTGAGCGTTGCTTCTGTCAGTTCAAAATAGGTGTTTTCGCTGCTGCGGGCTGCCATAACCGCAATTACGTTGCGTGACGCTGCCAGCGTAACAAGTCCTGCCCCCGCTCGCATCGCCGCAACAACGCTGAGATAAGGCGCTCCTAAAAATTCGTCAGAACCGCTGACCACCATCAAGCGCCCAAACGTACCCTTATGTCCGCTGGAAGGGCGAGATGGCAACCAGCGTTTGATATTGTCTGACAGAACAAAAAGCGGCGCATCCGAGTTTTCAAATTCTTCCACCACTTTGGGAGGCAAACCAATATCGCCGAGCGTAAGCACTCCCGTATATTCAAGGGCTTCATAGCTTATCAACCCCTGTTTTGGCATGCCCAAAGTAACGGTCAAATCAGCTTTCAAAGCAATACCCATTGCTTGCCCGGTATCGCTGTTAATACCGCTCGGAACATCAATCGCTACAACCGAAAGAGGGTATGGGTCAAAACTACGCGCTTCTTTTACCTCGTTTACTTGCCGAATGATGTTGGCGAGTTTTCCGGTAACATCGCGAGTTAAGCCTGCCCCCAATAAACCATCAACAACCAGATGAGCTTGTTCAAGATCGGCGCAAAAATCTGCCCAATCATTTTCATCATTGATAGATTGCCCGGTCTGATTTTCAGCTTCAGTGTAGGTCAATTTGTTGTTAAAGCCATTTTTAGGACGAGGACGATTATAAAAGTAGATTCTAACCTGCAAGTCAGGCAATTCTTGTTTGAGCAAACTTGCGACAACCATAGCATCGCCGCCATTATTGCCCGCACCTGCCAGAATTAGCGCCATAGTATTTTCTTGGTAGTAAGCATCGCCATCACGGTCAATTAACTCTGCTAGGTAAATTGCCTCAGCAACGCTAGAACCGGCATTGAGCATTAACTCCGATTCTGGTACCGCAAGTTGCGTAGCACGAAGCTCAATCTCTTTCATCTGAGCAGATGTTACAAGTTTCATGTCTTCCCCTTTAGTTACCCATAGCAACCACAAAAGCAATGGCATCGCCACGCGAATGAGAGAGGCTTATACTCCACTCTACAAGCCCAAGCTTTTCGGCGCGATTGGCGGCTTCCCCGCTTAAATTAAGGTGGGGCTTGCCCTCCGAATCGTTTACTACCTCAATCTGATGCCAGCTAACCCCATGCCTCCACAACCCGGTGCCTAAAATCTTTGCGGTTGCCTCTTTGGCGGCAAAACGGGCTGCCAGTTGGGGAGCGCGTCCTCGGCAATACTCACGTTCTCTTTCAGTATATATCCTGTTCAGAAAACGCTCACCTAGACGCGCTACCGCTTGCTCAATCCGCGTTATTTCGACCAAATCAACGCCACATTCGAGCATGTCAACCTGCTAAAATGGGCGACCTACACCCCGATACTCGAAACCGAGTTTTTGTATTTCAAGCGGGTCGTAAAGATTACGCCCATCGAAAAGGAAATGCTGCTTCATCAACTTTTTAACCTTTTCAAAATCCACCTGCTTGAACTCATTCCACTCAGTCAAAAGCAATATCGCATCAGCATCTTTGACCACACTATAAGGGTCATTGCAGAACTCAACCGCATGTGGTAGATAGCGTTCTGCCTGTTTCATTGCTACCGGGTCGTAGACATACACCTCTGCACCCTTGCGAACCAACGCATTTATAATATCTAGCGAAGGGGCTTCGCGCATATCGTCCGTATTCGGCTTAAAAGCTAAACCCCAAACCCCAATGCGACGATGCGTAACCGAACCCAATGTTCGCTCAATTTTCTGGACAAACACGCGGCGAGAATCTTGGTTAATATCCATAACTGCCAACAACAATTGAGGATGGCAATTGCTCTTTTCAGCCATATGTGCCAGCGCCTTTACATCTTTCGGGAAACAGCTACCGCCATAGCCAATCCCAGCCTGAAGGAATTGAGGTCCGATACGTTTATCGTATCCCATACCCTCTGCTACTACCTTAACATCGGCGCCTAAAGCATCACAAACTTGTGAGATTTCGTTTATAAAGCTGATACGAGTTGCCAGAATAGCATTTGAAGCGTATTTAATCATCTCCGCGCTACGCAAATCGGTAATAATGATAGGCGCTTTTAAGGGAGCGTATAGCTCCGCCACCTTATCCGCGCTTGACCTTTCCATACTGCCGAGTACAATCCGGTCAGGAGTCATAAAATCGAAAATAGCAGAGCCTTCACGTAAAAATTCAGGGTTGCTGACCACTGCAAAGGTAGCATTCTTTGGGTTTCCGATCTTGTCGAGCGCATCCTGCACAATATTGGATACCCAATCGCCGGTTCCAATCGGAACGGTACTCTTGTTAATTATAATCGAATGACCTTCTAACACCTGCGCTATAGATTGTGCCGCAGTTTCCACATAGTTTAAATCTGCTCCGCCATCTTCGCCTTGAGGAGTGCCAACCGCGATAAAAATAAAATCTGCGCCGGGTACAGCATCTGCATAATTGGTGGTAAACTTCAAACGCCCTGCTTTGACATTATTCTTAACCATCTCTTCCAAACCGGGTTCATAGATGGGCATTTCGCCTCTTTTAAGGCTGAGTATTTTTTCTTCTATAATATCCAGACAGGTAACATTATTTCCCAAATCAGAAAAACAAGTTCCCGTTACTAGACCAACATAGCCTGTTCCAATTACACAAATATTGCTCACTTAATTATCCCTCCTGCTTAGCCTTTACCCACCAGCGAAAGGTCGGTAAAATAAGCTTCATAATCATGACCTGCCGAACCGATAGTGATAGATAAAATCTTTTGTGGTTTGTTGCGCCGCTGCATTAAATCCTCACTTACAAATTCAATCCACTCACCTTGCTTGACTTGCTCTGATACTATATATTTTGCCACACGGGTATTATCTTTCGGGTCAAAGGGGGTAATATAAAATCCGGCAAAATATTCATTATATGGATTACCTTGCATATCCATATAATTAATTCTAACAAATAATGGGAATTCGATTCCTTGCTCACCACCACCGCTCAAGCTTTGAGTTTGAATCTTGAGTTTGAAAGTAAAAACGAGGCTTTGATAACTTGAGACATCGGTGTTAAGCTCCTGTATAACACTACACTCATGGGAGTCTTTAGTACCCTGCCCCCTATAGGTGTGTGTTCGGTAAATAGTCCCATCATCTACTTTTTCACTATCAATAAATAAACTGCAAAATATATTATCTAGGCTACCGCTATCTTTTTGCTGCACTTCCCAGCCATCTAACCCATTGATAAAAGCGCGGTTATTCCGAATAAGCTCATCCTGTAATCCGTTTGTTTCCACCGGAGGTTGTCCGTTAGCCACAAATACACGCCTGCCCGGTTCTAGCAATTGAGTTTTACCGACCGCGCTAATCTGTAAATTACCTGTATTAGTCACTGGTGAAGTTATCATTGTGCGACTAGAGCCATCAGTGGAATGTATCAGGTCAATCGAGTAATTATCTTTACCTTGATTGCCTTCAAATATGAGGGATGCGCCATCAGAACAAGTAATTACTAGAGGCTTTCCGCTGTATTCTTGGGCATCCTTATTACCGGGTTGTACTGATATTTTTCCAACCCCGGTTCTATCATCATCGCTTGAGTTCAGGCTTATTTCTAAAGCAAGCTGTTTTTCACGGCGGACAAAGTTAGTAGTTACGATACGCGACTGACTTAATCTTACTTTACTTGAGGAATATATATCTAGTTTTGTGCCGTCAAATAACTCAAGCGTAACTTGGCTCTGATTATCTGTAAGAATAGTATCACCGGGTTGGATGGTATCGAGGGGATTTGCTACCAATAAACTGCCTTGCCCAGTCCGAGCAATATAAACTGGCCCACGAGTTACAGTTACAGTTGCGCTTCGATTCTGGATAGAGTGGCTCAAGTAATCACTTGCCAAATTAACCGCCAGATTAACCAGCAAACAAAAAACGGCAAAAGCTATAAATATTACCAGCCATGCTATTATTTGTGGCTTGATTTTAGGTTTGCGATTGCCTTTTTCTACATTTGCCGACACTGTTTTTAAACTCATGCTTTTATTAAGCTAATGAAACTCAGTTTTATGCACATTGTTATACTATTTCTGGTAAACCGTGTAGCTGTGTACATTTTATCTTCCAGCCGTGCACCCGTCAATGTGCCTACACTATTCTCTTATTTCACCGTCAGGTAAGCTTTCTTTACCGCGCTTACGCGCCTGCCGTTGTGTTGAAGAAGTAGCCTCGTTGGTGCCTCGCTTCTCAGTATCTGGTTTACTTGCAGAAGAGTCGCTTGAATCAAATTTTGAGCTTAGAAAACCCATCAACTCAATCGGAAGCGGGAAAATAATAGTTGAATTCTTCTCGACCGAGATTTCACTAAGGGTTTGCAAATAACGCAATTGGATGGCTTGCTTTTCCTGTCCCATTATATGGGCAGCTTGCGCCAATTTTTCACTTGCCATCAATTCGCCCTCTGCGCTAATTATTTTCGCCCGTTTCTCACGCTCGGCTTCTGCTTGTCGTGCCATTGCCCGTTGCATAGACTGTGGTAATTCTACATCTTTTACTTCAACACTAGAAACCTTTATGCCCCATGGTTCGGTTTGCGAGTCGATTATCTGTTGCAAAGACTCATTAATTTTATCACGGCGGGAGAGCAAATCATCCAAATCTGACTGCCCGATTACGCTGCGGAGAGTGGTTTGAGAAATTTGCAGAGTCGCTCGGATAAAATCTATGACATTTACCACCGATTTAGTAGGGTCTGCTACCCGGAAATACAATACCGCATTTACTTTAACCGATACGTTATCACGTGTGATAGTTTCCTGAGTAGGGACTTCCATTGTTACTGTGCGTAAATCTACCTTAACATAGCGATCAATTCCGAAAGGTATTATAAAGAACCAACCCGGTCCTTTTACGCCAAGCAAACGTCCTAACCGGAAAATAACGCCCCTCTCGTACTCCTGAACAATTTTTAGGGAACTGAAAAAGATTGAAATAGCGACTATCAAAATTACCAGAAGGATAAGCGGAGTTTCCATTATAACCTTAAGCTCCTATAATTCATTTTAGTAAGCAGAGTACAAAACCACTATTTTACAAATACTTGATTACCAGATTTCGGAAGGGTAATTTAATTGTTTGTAATCTTTTCTTATCTTCAGGGTCAAAACCACCCAACATTTTGAAAACCGCCACAAATGTTATCATTCCTGCCGCTACAACCCCAAATGTTACAAACCAGTTTACCGGAAGCAGTAAGACTATTATTTGTAAAGGGAAAGCAAAAGCAAGGCTGGCTTTTAGCACTTTCATGAAAAAACCTGCCGGGTAACGTAACCCAAACTGGCGTTTCACTATATACATTTGGATTGCTCTTGATATTACTGCCAACCCTCCCATAACCAATACCGCTACGATTGCACCTAATTTAAAGAGCGCAACTAGCACAAGTAACGGACCCGTAAAGTATGGCAATAGCTGAGTAAATATTACAATCCTATATTTTTCATATACCATCAATACAATAGATGGTATCGCCAGCAAGGATTCCCCAAAGGTCATAATTACGGTAATTATCACCGACCAAGTAGCAGGAGTAAGCATATCAGGTGTTAGCACTGCCTCGCCACTCTGACGCAGCATTAATAATTGTAGCAGGTTACGC
This sequence comes from Candidatus Chlorohelix sp., assembly GCF_037138995.1. Classification (NCBI taxonomy): domain Bacteria; kingdom Bacillati; phylum Chloroflexota; class Chloroflexia; order Candidatus Chloroheliales; family Candidatus Chloroheliaceae; genus Candidatus Chlorohelix; species Candidatus Chlorohelix sp. Next base: position 33,095 of record NZ_JBAXHI010000023.1, read on the forward strand.
GCCAATACAATAAACCCTAACGCGCTTGGCACCAGTAAGAAAATCTGTATTCTTGTCAGGGTGGCATAAGCTACCTGAAGGTCTTTATGCCGTTCTTCCGCATAAATTGAAGAGAACAGGGGCATTTGCACCCCATTTAAAGGAGTCATTAGGTTTTTAAGCAACGTTCTTATAAAAGTATAAGCGATACGAACAATTGTAGCAGCTACCGCTTCGCGGAAATATACCAATACCACTACGGCAAAAGAGTAATCCGAAAGTGAGTAGGATACATTCAGGAAGTACATAAGGGTTGAATACTTTATAAAACGCCAGCGCAGCTTAACCTTTTCAGCAAGATTCTGTTCCTCGCTAATGCCTCCTCCGCTTACAACACTTTTCTTACCAATCTCTCGTGCCTCCTGAGAAGCAGTCCACGCTTGCCATGTAGCAATTACCACACTTACAATAGTAGTTAATAGCAACGCGACTATAACCCCAAATACTTCCCATTTGAATACTAGGATGAAGATAAGTGTCAGTGAAGTATTGACAATAGTAACAGTTATGTCAAGTATATTGGTAACTTTTTGTTTGAAAAAGCTATATAGAATCTGAGTAGCTATATCATAAAATGCGCCCAGCACCAGTAGCAACAAGATAAGCGAAAGATAGACTCTGGCATATTGGGTTAAATCCAGCCAGTGTGTCACCGTATCGGCGAATATCCCAAAAAAGAGGCTTAAAACCGCAAGAATTGCCAGTTTTATTATGATTATATTAAAGATAAAGCGGCGCAGGTAAGTTCTGCCAAATTTGACCTCAATTTCGCTCACAAAACGAGGCAACGCCCTTTCAATACCCAAATCGGTCAGGACTCCGAGCAACGCAAGCGAACCGCTAATTGCCGCCAAGTTTATATACGCGCCTCTGCTAAAATCCTTAATAATTACCAAAGAGACAACCAGCCCAAGCAGCGCTTTAGCTGGAAGAAAAATTATATTCCAGAAAAGCGCCCAACCAGCCCTTTTTTGCAATGATGGCGGTTTTTGAGTTTTAGAGGATGCAGTTTTTTGCTCAAACGGTTCTTTAAGGTCTGTTTGCATATTATTCAGGCTGCTTCTATCAAGCTGTGCAAGCAGGCGAGGTTTTGAATATCTTCCAGCCCTTCCGCTCCTTTGGGGGTTTCTAGTACCTTTGGAATTTCGGTTAGACGCGCATCATTCATTATAAAGCGAAAGGGTTCTAGCCCCATTGCCCCCTGCCCGATATGCTCATGACGGTCAACCCGACTGCCCAGACCTTTTTTGCTATCGTTCATATGGAAGGCTTTTAACTTTTCTAAGCCTATATAGCGTTGAAATTGCGCCATTGTGGCTTCATAACCCTCTGGAGTTGTCAGGTCGTAGCCGGAGGCAAAAACGTGGCAAGTATCGAAGCACACCCCAACGCGCTCAGGTCTTTTGAGCTTTTCAAAAATAGCTCCCCAATGCTCGAAACGATAGCCTATTGCCGAACCTTGTCCGGCGGTGGTTTCAAGCAAAACCGTAACCTGTTCAATTCCGGGAATACCGGATTCATCGAATTCATCTATTACCCGATTGAGGGCATCTGCCACACGTTGCAGCGCGAATTCTTCTCCGCTACCGATATGCGAACCAGCATGTGTAACCAGATACGGAATCTCTAGGATTGAACAACGCTGCATCTCATCTTTAAAGGCATTCAGCGATTTTTCCCAGCCTTCTTCCTGTGGGGATGCAAGGTTAATCAGATAGCTATCATGGCTTAAAATCGTCCCAACCTGACTGGTACTGCGAGCTTTTTGCCACAATTCAACCTCCGCCTCATTCAAAGGGCGGGATTGCCATTGTCGTTCATTTCTGGTGAAAATCTGCATGGCGCTGCAACCAACTTTTGCCGCTCTTTCAAAGGCAAGGTGCAGACCGCCCGCCACCGACATATGCGCCCCTATTAGCACGCTGAATCCTTTCAAGTTTTTATATGAACATCCTCATTATAGCATAGCCAATTCTGAACAGTTTGCTTTTAAAATGAGACCGCCACTAGAGTAAGTAAGACAAATACTCCAATGGCGGTTAGGTAAATGCTATGAGTTAATAGTTATTTGAAAAGGTCTGGATAAAGGGCAAGCGCAATCTGTTCCACACCCTCAGCAGCGCGAGGACCGGGGCGGTTGGTAAGGTCGGCGATTACAGTCCGAATATTCTTGTTTTTTACCGCCGTAAGTTTATCCCATCCGGCGCGAGCGGAAACAGCGCTAATTGCAGCAGCATCATCTTTCACGAATCCGCCATCGCCAGAACTAAGAATAATAACCTGTGGGTCGGCAGCAATTATGGCTTCATTTGTCAATTGAGGATATGGGTTAGTCCCGGCTGGCGCAATATTTAGCCCACCCGCTTTTTCAATCATATCGTTCAGGAATGAGCCGGATGCAACCGTATAAAGGTCTCCAAGGTCAAAGAAAACGCTTGCCTTTTTGCTGGCATTTTTGACTTTGGCAGCTACAGTATCAAGGCGATTCTGGAAATTCTTTGCCTCAGCCGCGCCCTTTTCCGGCACTCCGGCAGCTTTACCCACAAGCTTGATATTATCCACCACGCCTAACAAATCCTTTGGAGCAAATACCACCACATTAATGTTTCGTTGCTCAAGAGTCGGCACTACTGTTTTAAGATGAAGGCTAGTAGCAAAAACCAAATCGGGGCTAAGGCTGATAACTTTCTCAAGATTAATATCGGAAAAGCTACCGACCTGCTCCTTTTTAGAGGCTTCGGGCGGGAAGTTGGAAAACTGGTCAACACCAACCACGCTATCACCCAATCCCAACGCATATAGTATTTCGGTGCTGCTAGGCGCAAGTGAAACTATTTTCGTGGCAGCTTTAGCAAGCTTAACGGTACGTCCGGCATCGTCTTTCAACTCCAGCGGAAAGATTGCAGCAGTAGCAGCAGCGGTGGTCACAGAGTTTGTGGTTACAACTTTGGTAGTGGCAGTAACAGGAATCGCGGTATTGTCCCCGCAGGCGGCGAATAACACCGATAGAAGTAACAAAACAGTGCCAAACCAGCGGGGCAAATGGGATTTTTTCAAGTCTCTTCCTCTTTCTAGCTCTTGGCGTATTACACGCCCGGTTCAAACATCCAGAACTCATTGCCCTGAAAAAAGAGGAGATGCTGCCTAGCAACAACACTTGCCGGAATTAAAAAAGCCCTGCAAATGTTGCGCGGGGCTTGAAGAATGATTCTGAGTTTACTTCTATAATAATAAATAGAAATATCACCCGTGCGTCCTCTCTCTCGAAGGCGTTCGCAACGGCACGATTAAGGACAGGCATTCTGGCTTTCGGTATGAACCGATTTACAGTAGCGGGACTGCGCCGGAATTTCACCGGACTTTCCCTGTGTCAATCTTCTGCTTGGCGGATTTGCACCGCGCCCCTTTTACTTAAAAGGCGAGAAGATATTCCCTAATTGTATCTATATGCAATTTTAAATGAGCGTTCAGAAAACTTGACTAATAATATCACCGGGCTTTGGCGCTGTCAAACGGAAATTGCAAGACACCCCACACTGCGCCGCTGACTATTCCCATACATACTAACGCCAATGCCAACGCCCAGAATTCAGGGCTAAACCATAGCAAAAAGCCTTCCCACCCACGCGCCAACACGGTAAGCAATAAACTCTCACCTAATGCGCCCAAAGCAACATAAATTGCTGACATTCGTATTCTGCCAAAACCTTTTGTGCTTCGTAACCTGTGCAAACTTAGAATTGCGACCACCGCGCCCCAATATATAGAGGTAAAGGGTAAAAACCCTACTTCTGGCGGGTAACTGCGCCCCTCTTTAGCAGGAAGGCTTTCAACTAGCGTTTGAGCAAGAACAAGCGCGGGCAAGTAAAGTAAAGCTGCGCCACCCATAGTCAAGCTGAAAATTGAAAATAATTGTTTCCCGTTCATCAATATCAAACCTCTACCGACAGATTTTGCCCTATTTCCAGTGGTATTGCAAATTCCTATTTTATAATGATTGCAAAGCCATTTTCAAGGCGCTATAATACTTATAGCCCTATTGAATACGTGATGCCAGTAATGTTTCAACTTCAACATCAACGATTTAGGGAGTCGATTTTACAGGCTGTATGTCTGCGCTAGTTGGATAAACTTGGGCGCGTTAGGCTGAAAACCAGTAATAGACACCCACCTTGCAAAAGCAGGGGTCGGAAACATGAGGCACACGTTCCAGTAGGGCATTAATTTTCCCCATTTAACTATGATATATTTATTCTACGGCGAAGATACTTTCAGCCTTCAGAAAAAAATTGATACACTCCGCAAAGAAACCTTGCCATTAGAAGCATGGGATTTTAGTTTCTCCCGCTTTGATGCCTCCCACAATAGCTTTAATCTGGATGAGTTGATAAATACTGCCGAATCTTACCCTTTTATGAGCGAAAAACGCTTGGTTGTGGTATCTGATTTACTTGCCAAATTCGGCAAAAGTAGCGAACCAAAAGTGCCAAAACCAACCTCACGGGGCAAAAAAAAATCAGAGCAAGTTGCCAACACTGCGTTAACACCAAAAGAACGGTTCGTCAATTTTTTGGGAAATATGCCCGAAACTACCGTGCTGGTGATAGTCGAAAGGAAAATCGGTAAGACCGATGAGATTTTCAAAGAGATTGAGAAACTGGTAACACCTGTAGAGTGCATGCCGCCTATCGGATTAAATCTGGAAAAATGGATTAACGAACATGCCAAAGCGGACAAAATAAAAATACATCCGGCTGCGGTAACTTTGCTCGCGCAATATATGGGTAACGACCTTTGTCGAATTGACAACGAACTTCAGAAACTGGCAGCTTACGCCGGAGAAAGCCAAACTGTCACCGCCGAAATGATAGAAAAACTGAGCGTGGCTACGACTGATACTCCGGTTTACAAGCTCACCGAAGCGTTAGGAAAGAAGAATCTGAAGGATGCGCTCACCCAGTTGAACCGAATGCGGAGCGAAACTACCTTGCCGCGGGTTGATTTCACAAGATATGTTTTCAGTAGTATTTGTAAGCAAGTATTTGAATTGGTACAAGCCCGTGAAATGGGAACGCAGCGCCGAAGCGCAGCCGAACTTGCTACCCATCTAAAAATGCACCCCTACAGAGCAAAAATTGCCCTCGAATTGAGCCGCAATTTTACCCCTGCACACCTCGATGCCCTCTATAATCGCTTGACCGAGTTGGATTATGCCGATAAAAAGGGTCGCGCCGACCTATCCGCCCAATTAGATTTGCTATTAAGCGAGTTTTGCGCCCGCTAAATCTTCTCGTATTGCATTTATGTAAAATTATCGCGGAACAACTTCTATTATTTTGTTAGCATGTTAAAATAACAGCACGTATTACAAATTTCCTGATTTTTGAGGAAGAGGCGCAGGATGGATTTAAAATCCCTCGAAGGATTCCCCCCTGAAATTCAAATGACCATCAGGCTGGTTATAGCATATCTGCTATCCGCTTTTATAGGTTGGGAACGTGAACAAACCCATGTTCCTGCCGGATTACGTACCCACATCTTGGTGGGTCTTGGTTCAACCGCCTTCATGTTAGTATCAATATACGGTTTCGATAATCTTGGGACTGTGCGTGACCCTGCCCGTGTAGCCGCCCAAATTATCACGGGAATTGGTTTTCTGGGCGCAGGAACTATCTGGCGGAATGAAAGCCGGGATGAAAGCAAGGTAGGAGGATTAACCACCGCTGCCAGCATCTGGGTAACTGCTTCAGTTGGCATGTTGGCGGGCGTGGGAATGTTAGTCATAGCGACTGTCGTTGCTTTTATGGGCTGGTTCACACTACGAGTATTAAGACCAGTCGAACACAAAGGACAAGACGGTAAAAAATCAAATAGCATTCCCACTAAATCAAAGGAAGATAAGGAACTATAATTCTAGTTTAACTCGAAATTGTATTTCGCACTTAGGGCAAAGAGGTGAAAATGAGCGAACTTAAAGGAGATTTTTACTATCTGCCGATGGAGCATGTTATCTTTGGGGCAGGTAGCGCACACCGCTTGTCAGAAGAAGTTATACGGCTTGGCGGAAAGCGTGTATTGGTTGTCACGGGGCAAACACTGGCTACCCAAACCGATGTAATCAAGAAGATTGAAGCATATCTTGGCGAATATCATATTGCTACATTTTCGGAAATTCGGCAGCATACGCCAAAAAGCGATTTGGAACGCGCTCTGGCAATCGCCCGGCACAATGAAATTGATACACTGGTGAGCGTAGGGGGCGGTAGCCCGATAGATGGTACTAAAGCTATTGCGCTTGAGCTTTTTAAAGAACATGGCAAGATGCCCCCGCATGTGGCAATACCGACCACCCTTTCTGCTGCCGAGTTTACGCATATTGTAGGCGTTACGGACGAAGCCCTCAAGATGAAAACGGGTTTCGTTAATCCTAGGGCTGTGCCACATACTGTAATTCTTGACCCTGAGCTAACGCTCTCAACGCCGCTGGTTTTGTGGCTTTCCACCGGAATCAGAGCGCTCGACCATGCGGTTGAGACTCTATATGCGCCCGGCGCACACCCCATCAATGATGCGCTTGCGCTTGAGGCAATCCGCAAACTTTTCGCCTATCTACCGGCATGTAAAGCTAATCCTAAAGATACAACTGCCCGCGGCGAATTACAGATTGCCGCTTGGATGAGCTTCTTTAATTCGATGAGCGCGGCAATGGGTCTGAGCCATAACTTGGGAAGGCGTATCGGGGCGAGCTTTGATGTGCCACACGGTATAACTTCGTGCATAACGCTTGCTCCGGTAATGCACCTTATGGTTGAGAAACATTCCCCCGCGCTGGCAAGAATAGCACGGGTACTTGAACTGGAACGTTCTGGAATTAATGATGAATTTGGTCTGGCAAAAGCAGCCGCAGAAGCAGTGTACAAGCTAGTACAGGATTTGGGATTACCGCAGCATCTGAAGGATGTAGGTTTAACTGAAATGAATCTGGAAGAAATAGCCGCAACTTCTGGTCCATTCCCGCTATTACCGCCGGATCAATTAGAAAAACTGCTCAAGCTTTTGTGGTAAAACCGGGTCTATCTATGGCAAAAAGCGCCGTTAAAAATAATGCTACTCGTATTCTCGAAGCGGCTAATATTCTCTACGAGGTTTTTACCTATTCCGCCGATTTCCATACCGCCGAAGAGGTGGCAGAAATTATCGGGGCTGCGCCCGAAACGGTCTTCAAAACGCTGGTAGTATTACCTGAAAGCGGTAAGGGCAAGCCAGTTCTAGTCTTGATACCTTCTATCCAAGAGCTTAACTTGAAAAAGTTGGGTCTGGCAATCGGCGAGAAAAAAGTACGGATGGCTACTAAAAAAGAAGCGGAAAGCCTTACAGGTCTGCTAATCGGTGGAATCTCGCCACTGGCGTTGATGCAAAAAGGCTGGAAAGTTTACATTGATGAAATTGCCTTGATTATGGAATATATTTATGTCAGTGGTGGACAACGCGGAATAAATATACAAGTGCCACCAGAACCCTTCATTGCTTTGGTCGCAGCAACTCCAATTAGTCTTTAGGATTCGGCTTCAGACACTACCAAACCTCATCTGTCTCCAGAAAGAAAAACAGGCTCGGGACAAATCAATTGCCCGAACCTGCATCATTTAAGCAGATACTTCTTTAACGAGTTGAGTAAGGATTTAGGGGAACAAATTAATTGTCCGAGCCTGTTTCGATTAAAGTCTCGTCCGGTATATCCGGCAAATCCAGCCGCGCCAGATCGTCTTTGGTTACCGGCTTGTTTGCATTGAAAAGACGGTTAGCATGTCGAAGTTTTAGCAAATCGAGCAAGTTTCGGATTGTGCGAGCATTAGAAAAATGTTCGTGTTCCATCTGAGATGCAACCAACTTCTGATAAGGCTCAATTGACGCAGTATCAAGGTAATACATTTGCTGCTTGAGCATTAAATCAGAGATTTGCATCAATTCGTCAAGGTTGTAATCAGGAAAATCAATATGATGAGCTATACGGGAGCGTACCCCCGGATTTGAAGAGAAAAACTCATCCATGCGGTCTTTGTAACCAGCCATAATAACTACCAAATCATCACGCTGGTTTTCCATCACCTGCAATAAAACTTCGATGGCTTCCTGACCGTAATCTCTTTCGTTTTCCCGGCGATAAAGATAATAAGCCTCATCAATAAATAATACACCACCCATTGCTTTTTTCAGAACTTCTTTAGTTTTGGGCGCTGTATGTCCAACGTATTGACCTACCAAATCATCGCGAGTAACTACCACTACATGATTTCGCCTGATATAACCCAACTCATAAAGAATACTTGCCATTTTCATAGCAACAGTGGTTTTCCCGGTGCCGGGTCTGCCTGTAAAGCACATATGAAGCACCGGGCGTTCTGCATTTAAACCAACCTGTTCGCGCATCCGGTCTATTAACAGGAATGCAGCAATCTCACGTATTCTGGTTTTTACAGCTTGTAGCCCTATCATCCCCTTATCAAAATCTTCCAATATCCGATGAATCTGACGGTCACGGTTGGATTGTGGAAGATCTATCATAACTTGTGCCGGTGGCTGGTTGGTTTCGTCGTTTTGCAGAAGCGTTGAATCCACTATTTACTACCCCTTGTTTGGTATATAAACAACAAAACTAATCGCTTGAGCCTGTGTCACCGGGTCAAAGCCATTAATCTTGATATAGCTATTTTCGTTGGCTTTCTGGCAAGCCTTAAGCTCATAAACTACCGCTGCCGCATCCCGTACCTCGAACATCGGTAAACCCCACATGCTCCAATAGCTGTTATATGTATTGACAGTATCGCAATACTCGATAGCAGGAGCATAGCCCTTATCAATCATATTCTGGATCTGACTTCTTAATAACGCCTCGTTCATAGGAGGTAGGTAAGAGAAAGTTTCAAGCTTCATAAGCTCACAGTATCCTTTCAAAATTATGTTATTGCCGTAAATAGAATTTATCATAATTATTGTATAAATACAAAGAGTAGATTATAATAATTCCCATAAACTAATATCTATAGTATCAGGAATTATGATGGAAAGAGTAAATTACCCTACCCTGCACCAATTATTTATATTTATAACTGTTGTAGAGCAGCGCAGCTTTTCCAAAGCAGCAGATGTATTATACCTTAGTCAGCCAAGTGTATCTATGCAGGTGCAAAAACTTGAGGATACTTTAAGGGGGGTATCCCTCTTTGAGCAGACCGGGCGAAAGTTCAGCCTGACAGAAGCCGGCGAAGAGCTATATCGCTATGCCCGCCGGATACTTAATCAGATGGACGAAGCAATGCTGGTGATTGAAGAGTTGCAGGGGATGGATCGGGGCAGGCTAAGAATCGCGGCGGATACAACCGCAGGTGTTTATGTAGTACCTGCCATTCTAGGCGAATTTAAACGCCGTTATCCCCAAATTAAAATTAGCTTGCAAGTGGTTAACCGTGCATCGGTGCAAGAGCAACTATTCTCGCACCAAGCTGATTTAGCAGTTATGGGTCATACTTTAGAAACCCCCGAACTGACTGCCCTACCTTTACGCTCGAATAAGTTAGTAGTCATTGCCGATCCATCTCATCGCTTAGCAGGTCGCAAAGCTATTCCTGTGGAAGAACTCGGCAAGGAAACATTTATCGTTCGAGAATCCGGCTCAGGTACCCGCGCTTCCACTGAAAAAATTTTTGCTCAACACGGGGTAGAAATACAAATAGTAATGGAGCTAAGTAATAACGGCGCGATAAAACAGGCAGTAGCCGCCGGAATAGGGGTCGCGGTTATTTCTTTAGCAACTCTTGAGCTAGAATTGGCAAGCAGCAAACTAATTACCCTTGATGTGCAAGGTTTTCCGGTAGAAAGACAATGGTATTTGGCACATCTTGAACGAAAACGATTATCCCCACCGTCACGAGCTTTTCTGGATTTGGCTTTATCTATGAGAGGATAAAGATGGAATTCAATCTTCATCATCTACGCATGTTCCTGATTGTAGCAAAATACGAAAATTATTCACGCGCTGCTGCCGAGTTATTTATCTCGCAACCTGCGCTATCCGCTCAAATTGCCAGCTTGGAGAAAAATCTTGGCTTCAGTCTTTTTACCCGCTATGGGCGTGGGGTTATTCTAACTCCAGAAGGACAGGTCTTGTACGAGCAGGTGCGTGTATTCCTCGAAAAATACGACACTATCAACCAAGTAGTCACAGATATTAAAGCTATGAAAGTTGGCTCGGTACATTTAGCTGCCACCACCACCGCCGGAATTTATATTGTACCCGCACTATTAGGCGAATACCATCGCCGCTACCCAAATATAGAACTCTTTCTAGAAATCAATAACCGGCATCAGGTAGAGCGACAGCTATTGAACAATCAAGCTGATTTAGCAGTAATGGGGATTGTAGAGCATCCAGACGAGCTTTGTATAGAACCATTTTTGCCAAATGAATTAGTAGTAGTAGCCTCTCCAGCCTATCATTTGCTTAAAGAGCAACGTCAATACAAGCTGAATGAGCTTACTAAAGAGCCGCTTTTGATAAGGGAAAGTGGGTCTGGTACGCGCCTTGATGTGGAAAATGTACTTAAGGAATTGGGTGTAGAATTCAAGACCCTAGTAGAATTGGGTAGTATTGAAGCTATAAAGCGTGGTGTTGCTGTAGAAATGGGTATTACTGTGCTTCCCAAGCAAGCTATCGAAATTGAGGTAGCGGCGGGTACTCTTAAAGCTTTGCAAGTTGAGGGCTTCCCAATAAGACGGCGCTGGTCTATTGCGTACCGGGAAGGGCGCAAGCTTTCTCTGGCGGCAACTGTACTTAAAGATTACCTGCTAGATTGGGGTAGAATTTTCAATTCTACTTTAAATTAGGTTGGTAATTTTTTAGAAATTGCCTGAACTCGCGGGTAGCCGGAGAAACCAATTTTCCCGGCGGCGACACAACGTGCCAGCGGCGAATAATGGGCAAACCTTCTAGGTCGAGATTTGTCATCAGACCAAGTTTGAGTTCCTGTTCAAGCACATTCCGAGACATTAACGCAATTCCGAGATCGGCAATCACAGCTTGCTTAATTGCCTCATTATGGCTTAGCACCATAGCAATTTTAGGTTTAATACCTGAAGCCTCAAGTAATTCTATCAGAGCCGTTCTAGTTCCAGAACCGCTCTCCCGCACCAGAAAACGCTCCTCAGAAATTGCGCTGAGCGGTAATTTAAGCTGATATGCCAAACGATGCCGCACCGAAGCCACCATAAGGAGTTCGTTCGGTAAAAAGATTTCCACTTCCAAACCTCTTAGGTCAGGGGGTCGTCCCATAACCGCCAAATCTACCTTGCCTTCCTCAAGTCTTTCAATGACCTTTGCCCGGTTTACTACTTCGAGAATAATCTGAATACTAGAATGTAAGCGTTGAAACTTGCTGATAACATCGGGTATCGCGCTTGTTCCAACAGTTGTATCTGCACAAACCCGTACAGTTCCGGCGCTTTGACCGCGTAGCTGTTCTACAACCCGCCCTAAATCATCCGATACACCCAAAACTTGTTGCACCGACTGGTATAAAACCTTTCCGGCATCAGTAAGACGCAACCCGCCATGTATCCGCTCGATTAAATCAAGACCGAAGGTTTTTTCGAGTGTGCTAACCTGCTCAGAAACGGTAGGCTGCTGTAAACCTAATTGTTGCGCCGCTTTGGTATAGCTACCACAATTAGAGACAGTGTAGAAAACTTTTAACTGGTGTAAAGTATAACTCATATAGATTTACCTATGAATGTAATAATGTATATGTATTGGACATTATGCTTAAGAATTGTTATCCTATTAACAATCCTAAATCACTGCTGAAAACAGCATATCTTTCACCACACAAACTGTCAAATCATATATGTATTTGTCAATTTCATTTACCAGTATATATATATTATAGTTCGCAGGACAAGGAGAATAGTTGATGAGTATAAGCGCAACCTACATCGGGAAAATTCGCGGGATGCAGCAAATGGCTAATGAAAAAGGCATCATTACCGTAACTGCAATTGACCATCGCGGCTCGTTGAAAAAATCACTTCAGGCTGCTATGCCGAATATCAAAGTAGGTTACACTGAAGTAGTGACCGAAAAGCTTCGAATGACCCGTGTTTTTGCCCCTCATTCCAGCGCCATTCTCGTTGACCCTGTGTATGGAGCCAGTCAGATAGTTGCATCTGGGGCGCTTCCCGGAAACACCGGGTTGCTTGTATCATTGGAAGAATCGGGCTATGATGGCACTGACGAGGCACGTATCACCCCAATTACCGAAGGTTGGAGCATACCAAAAATCAAGAGCATGGGTGCGGCAGCAGTAAAGCTATTGCTTTATTATCACCCAAATTCCGCAGTAGCCGCCCAACAAGAAGAACTGGTGGTTAGAGTAGCCGAAGAATGTCGCCAACACGACATCGCGCTCTTGCTTGAGCCAATGTCTTATCCAATAATTAAAGGGCAGAAAAAGGAATCGGCTGAATTTGCCGCTGACAAACCGCAAGTTGTACTCGAATCAGCCCGCCGCTTGTCCGGTTTGGGTATTGATTTGTTGAAAGCCGAGTTTCCGTCTGACCCACATTTTGAAAAAGATGAAAACAAGATGCGGGCGTATTGCCGCGAATTGACTGCAATATCCCCGGTTCCTTGGGTAATTCTGAGCGCGGCTGAAAACTTCGACACCTTCCAAGGTCTGGTCGAAATTGCTTGTGAAGAGGGAGCGAGCGGATTTTTGGTAGGACGCGCCATCTGGCAGGAAGGTATGACTCTTGGAACGGCTGAAGAACGACAGAACTTCCTAGAAACTACCGCCATAAGCCGGTTAGGAATTTTAAGTTCTATTGCTAATTACCGCGCCACCCCTTGGAATGCACGCTACACCAACCTGTCTATTGAGGAAGGCTGGCATAAAACATATAGTGCAGAAGCAGTTGCAATATGACATACGCTTACGAGGCAACCACTCGAATTAACCACCTAGGTTTGGAGTTGGTAAAGGTTACCGAAATGGCTGCACTTGAAGCGTCTAGGTGGTTTGGAAAAGGAAACGCAGAAGCGGCTTATCAGGCGGCAACCGAAGAAATGCTTCGTTCCCTCGAAAAGCTGGCGATAGAAAATATGGTGGTGCTAACCCCCGAAAATAACAGCTATTTGAATAATACTCGGAAAATTGGAGTAGCAAGTAGCGCCGAAAAAGAGCTAATTATACAGCCACTCGAAAATGTGGAAGCTCTAGCAAAAGGTATGCCCAATGCAATCTCAGTAGCAGCGTTGGCAGGAAAAAACAGCTTTTTCTCTACTAATCCTGTACAACACATAGAACGGATAGCAGTGGGCGCTACTGCCAAAGGCGCAATTAATCTTAATGCTCCTTTGGCAACAAATCTCAATAAGGTTGCGGAGAAACTTGGTAAGGATATTTCAGCATTAAACGTAGCCATCCTTAACAAACATTTCAATCAGACTACGATTGAAACCGTAAGAACTCAGGGTGCCAGAGTAATCCTTTTTGACGAAGGCGAAATCAAGTTCGGCTTACTAGCCGGATTACGTGGTCATGGTGTTGATATGCTGGCAGGAATTGCCAGTTCTACCGGAACTCTCATCAGCGCCTGCGCTCTCAAAGCGATGGGCGGAGAAATGCTGGGGCGGCTGGCTCCTCAAAATCCGATAGAATACACTCGCGCACTTGATGCCAACATTGATCTCGAAAGCATTCTGGATATAGATACTCTGGTAAAAGGTCAGGAATTATATTTTGCTGCTACAGGTATAACCGACAGTGTGCTACTTGCAGGAGTAAAATATAGAGGTAGTGGCGCATTCACTCATTCGTTAATGCTTAATTCCGGCGCTGATGTGAATTTGAAGCACATCAAAACCGAGCATAGCTGGAACAAATTATGGCAATTAGTTTCAGGCAATAAAATAAGAGAGATAGAAGACCCATTCGGGTTTATAATTGGATAAGGAAAGGGGTAGAAAGAATGGAATTGGATGTTTCAGCGAAAAGACCGGTAATGTTAGGGGTCGTAGGGGATAGCGCAACAGGCAAAACTACTCTTACTCAGGGCATTGAGCAACTGTTAGGACCAGAGCGAGTAACGGTTATCTGCGTGGATGACTACCACAAATACAATCGCCAGCAGCGCAAGGTTGTGGATTTAACTCCATTACACCCCGAGTGCAATTATATGGATATTATGGAGCAGCATTTGAAACTGCTCAAAGAAGGCAAGCCAATCCTTAAGCCGGTTTATAACCACAGTCGGGGCGATTTTGACCCACCTGTGTATATACAACCCGCTGAATACGTCATTATTGACGGTTTGCTGGCTTATCACACCAAAGAAATGCGCGAAGTGTTTGATATTCGCCTATTCTTAGACCCCTCTGAAGATTTGAGACGGCGATGGAAAATAACCCGTGATACTACCAAACGCGGTTATACCGAAGAGGCAGTGCTGGCAGATTTAGATAAACGTGAGCCAGATTCACAAGCGTTTATTCGCCCACAAAGAGCTTTTGCCGATACCATAGTGCGCTTTTACTCTGACCCGAATAACGAGGGTGGCTCGGATTCCTTCCTAAATGTGAAGCTAACTATGACGGGTAATTTGCAGCATCCCGACTTTAGCAAGGTTGTAACTCGCCCTGATGGTTCGGGTGGTGTGCGCCTGTCTATGGGACGTGAAAGCGGAAAAGTTGCCGAATTTGTTGATATTTTTGGCTATATCACAGAAGAAAAAGCTCTGAAACTAGAGCGCTATATCATTGAGGAACTCCATCTGACCGGACATAACTTGGAAGAGGAGTTAGGTCAATATACCGCTGGTCTTGTTACCAGACGCAGCCACCCGCTCGCCTTGACTCAGTTGTTCCTAGTTTATCACTTATTGCGAGCACGCAAACCGGCAACCAAGCCTTCAACTGGTACTATAGCAGCCGAAGGTTTCGCCAGATGAACGTATCCGAACAGATAGGCAAGGTAACAGAAAACAGCGCTTTTGAAAATCTGTGTGTAAACGCAATCAGGGCGCTGGCTATTGATGGAGTACAAAAGGCAAATTCCGGTCATCCCGGTGCGCCTTTAGGTATGGCGCCAATGGCATATGTGCTTTGGACCAGACACATGCGCTTCAATCCTACAGACCCTCAATGGGCTAATCGGGATAGGTTTGTACTATCGGCTGGGCATGCTTCTATGTTATTATATAGCTTGCTATACCTGAACGGCTTCGATTTACCGTTGGAACAGCTAAAAACCTTCCGGCAATGGGGAAGCCTTACTCCCGGTCACCCGGAGTATGGGCTTACTGCCGGGGTTGAAACCACCACCGGGCCGCTTGGTCAGGGTTTAGCAACTGCCGTTGGTATGGCTATGGCAGAACGGTGGAAAGCCGCCCGTTTCAACCGGGATGGAAATACACTGGTAAATCACTACACTTATGTGATTTGCTCCGATGGCGACCTGATGGAAGGCATCTCACACGAAGCCGGCGCGCTTGCAGGGCATCTGAAATTGGGCAAGTTGATTTGCTTATGGGATGATAACCATATTACAATTGAAGGGGATATTGAAGTTGCCAGCAGTGAGGATGTGCTGGCACGCTTCGAGAGCTACGGTTGGCATGTGAGTCGTGTTTCAGATGGTAACAACCTAGAGGCAATTGATCGTGCTGTTACTGAAGCACAATCAATTGAAAATCGCCCTTCGTTAATCGCTGTACGAACCGAAATCGGATACGGTAGCCCGAACAAACATGGTAGCCACGAATCGCATGGCGCACCGCTTGGCGAGGAAGAAGTTAAACTAACCAAACAAGCGTTAGGCTATCCTTCTACTGAGCCATTCTTTGTACCTGATGAAGCTCTGGCGTTTTTCAGGCAAGCAATCGGGAAAGGCGCACAATTGCAATCCGAATGGCTGGCAAAGCTGGATAAATATTCGCAAGAATATCCTACGCTTGCCGCCGAATGGAACGCGCTATTATCAGGCGCTCTACCGGATGGTTGGGATGAGAATTTGCCTGAGTTTGCTGTCGGAACCGAAGTTGCTACCCGCGTAGCATCCGGCAAAGCTTTGAACGCCTTAGCGCCGAAACTGCCCAGTTTGCTGGGTGGCTCAGCCGACCTTGCTCCTTCCAATAACACGGAAATAAAAGGTTTTGGTGATTTTAGCGCTAGCGATTACAGCGGGCGAAATTTACACTTTGGTATTCGTGAGCATGCGATGGGTGCAGCATTGAATGGAATGTCTTTACATGGAGGATTACGTCCTTATGGCGCAACCTTCCTGATATTCTCAGACTATGTTCGCCCAGCGATAAGGCTTTCCGCCCTGATGCACCAGCCCGTAGTATATATTTTCACTCACGATAGCATCGGGTTGGGTGAAGATGGACCTACCCACCAACCGATTGAACAGATAGCCGCGTTACGGGCAATACCCAATCTGGTGGTTTTGCGTCCGGCAGATGCAAACGAAACAATCGAAGCATGGCGCATTGCCTTGAAACGAAAGAACGGACCATCTACAATAATACTCAGTCGCCAGAACCTTCCGGTAGCAGCAAAAGCAACCGGACCGGGAACGGCAGAACAGGGCGCATATGTAGTGGCGGATGCCAGCAGCGGTAATCCCGAACTAATCCTGCTAGGAAGCGGTTCGGAAGTCTCATTGTGTCTTGAGGCACGACTCTTGTTGGAAGCACAGGGTATTAGGACGCGAGTGGTATCAATGCTCAGTATGGAATTGTTTTTGGCACAAAGCAAAGAATATCGCGAAACTATTTTGCCTTCTGCGGTTAGAGCGCGTCTAGCAGTTGAAACAGCTATCGCGCAAGGTTGGGAACGCTTCACCGGGATTGATGGGGAAGTTATCAGCCTAGAACATTTTGGGGCTTCCGCTCCATACAAAGTGCTGCTGCGTGAGTTCGGTTTCACTTCGAACAATGTTGTAGCAAAAGCTCTCGAATTGGTAAAAAAATAAGTAGCATTTTATTTTCGGAGTAATAAGAATGCGAATAGGAATTAACGGCTTTGGACGGATCGGCAGACTAATCATACGATCCGCTATCTCTCGCGGTATAGACCTTGATATAGTAGCAATTAATGATCGAGGCGAAGCAGATATTAATGCTCACATGCTTCAATATGACTCGACTTACGGGCCATTCACCGGAAGTGTGGAAGTATTAAATAACAAAATTGTTGTCAACGGACATCCAATCGAAATTAGCTCTCATACCAACCCTCTCGAAATCCCTTGGAAGGATTATGGAGTTGACCTCGTAATCGAGTCAACTGGCGTTTTTACCAACGCCGATAAAGCTGCCGCTCACATCCAAGCAGGGGCTGAAAGAGTCTTGATAACTGCACCCAGCAATGGAGCAGATATTACGATTGTAATGGGCGTTAACGAAACCGATTACCACCCGGATAGTCACGAAATCGTTTCGGCGGCATCCTGCACCACCAACGCACTCGCGCCTGTAGCTAATGTCTTGCATCGCGAATTCGGTATCAGAAGCGGAATGATGTCCACCATCCATTCCTATACCAACGACCAGCGTATCCTTGACCGTAGCCACAAAGACCCGCGACGTGCCAGAGCAGGGGCAGCTAACATCATCCCTACTTCTACCGGCGCTACCAAAGCGTTAGGCACAGTAATACCGGCTCTAGCAGGGCGTTTGAACGGTATGTCGTATCGCGTCCCAACCCTGACGGTTTCGTTGGTGGATTTAGCAGTCAATCTGGAACGCAAAACTAATGTTAAAGAGATTAACAAAGTGCTGCAGGAAGCTGCTGAAGGCGAGTTAAAGGGTATTATGGGCTTTACCAACCTTGCGCTTGTTTCCAGCGATTTTAGAGGCGATAGCCATTCTGGAGTGGTGGACGGAGCCAGCACCGCAATTATGGAGAGTGAAAATCTCGCCAGAATAGTGGTTTGGTACGACAACGAATGGGGCTATGCCAGCCGTATCGTAGATTTGGCTGCCTATATCCAAGCACATGAAGGAGATGCCGAAGCACCGCATCGTACCTATTCAGTCGAAAAAGAAGGGCTGGATAGAGCGTTGGTAATGGGTGGGTTCGCGCCCGAAAGCCCGCCGCTATAATATCGCCACGAAGTATTAAAAGGCATCAAACAGTTATATTCTGAGGTGAAGCTGGAAATTATTGTGCTGGCTCACCTCAGAATAATTCACAGATTAGCTTCCGCGAGATAAAAGATTCAGTCTGAACCTCATTCGGTTTATCTAAAATATAAAATAGCCCGGCAACAGCTATGACGCTGGCTTTACCTGATTAATTCGAGAGGTGCTTACTATGCCCAATAGTTTCAAGTTAGCTCCTTCAATTCTTTCTGCCGATTTCGCCCGACTTGGCAGTCAGGTTGCGGAAGTAATACAAGCAGGCGCAGATTATATTCACATTGATGTTATGGATGGACATTTCGTCCCTAATATTACAATTGGACCGCTGATTGTAGAGGCAATAAGAGGTGTCACCGCCGCAACCTTCGACACCCATTTGATGATAGAAAAGCCAGAACGCTACATCGAAAGCTTTGCAAAAGCCGGTTCCAATATCATTACTGTGCATGCGGAAACTTGCCCCCATCTGCATCGCACCGTCCAGCAAATACATGCAAGCGGAGCCAAAGCAGGTGTTTCGCTCAATCCTTCCACTCCTCTTTCGGTACTGGAAGAAATTTTACCCTACATTGATTTGGTTTTAATCATGAGCGTTAACCCGGGTTTTGGCGGTCAAGCGTTTATAAAAACCTCTGTTGATAAAATCAGGCGCTGTTGGGAGTTAATCCAAAGAGTAAAGCCCGGCGTAGAGCTTGAAGTTGATGGTGGCATTAACGCCTCTAATATTCGTGAGGTAGTAGAAGCAGGCGCTAATGTGATTGTGGCAGGTTCGGCTGTTTTTAACAAGCAGCGTGGAGTTAATGAAACGGTTGCCGAATTACGGGCAGCCTGCAATGCAGCACTACTAGCTTGATATTTCTTTATATAGAGAATAATCTATAGAAAATATCAATTTCTAGGTCTAGTAACTATAAGTAGTTTATGTTATAGTTTTCCTATACAAATAAAGTGCTGCGACGATAATTTTTGGAAATTTATACCGGCTGGCAAACATATGCCCGCTGACACATTATTGAAGGAGTAATAACAGGATGGCTGTGCAAGATGGAAAAAGTACTCAGAACCAGTTGTTCAGCGCGGGAGTGCGCGAGTATCGCACTATGGGCTACCTCAATCTTAGCTATGTTCCAAAAGATAGCGATGTGCTTGCCGCCTTCCGCGTAACTCCGCAGCCCGGTGTGCCGATTGAAGAAGCTGCTGCTGCTGTTGCGGGCGAAAGCTCAACCGCTACTTGGACGGTAGTTTGGACTGACAGACTGACCAACCTTGAGCGGTATCAGGCAAAATGCTACAATATTGAGCCTGTACCGGGAAATGATAACCAATTCATTGCTTACATTGCTTATGACTTGGCTCTTTTCGAAGAAGGT
Source organism: Candidatus Chlorohelix sp. (assembly GCF_037138995.1). Classification (NCBI taxonomy): domain Bacteria; kingdom Bacillati; phylum Chloroflexota; class Chloroflexia; order Candidatus Chloroheliales; family Candidatus Chloroheliaceae; genus Candidatus Chlorohelix; species Candidatus Chlorohelix sp. The sequence continues at coordinate 52,702 of NZ_JBAXHI010000023.1, forward strand.
TCGATTGCCAACCTGTCATCTTCTATTGTCGGCAACGTTTTCGGTTTCAAACCCCTGCAAGCCCTACGCCTAGAAGACATGCGTATCCCAACCCAATACATTAAGACTTTCCAGGGTTCTCCGCATGGTATTCAGGTAGAACGCGATAAGCTAAACAAATATGGTCGTCCTTTACTGGGCGCAACCGTAAAACCTAAGCTTGGTCTTTCCGGCAGAAACTACGGGCGTGTAGTTTATGAAGGTTTACGCGGCGGTTTGGACTTCACCAAAGACGATGAGAACATCGGTAGCCAGCCTTTTATGCGCTGGAGAGAGCGTTTCCTGTTTTGCCAGGAAGCCACTGCTAAAGCGGAAGCGGAAACCGGAGAGCAGAAAGGTCACTATATGAACGTGACCGCTGGTACTATCGAGGAAATGTACAAAAGAGCCGAATTTGCCAAAGAAATCGGCGCTAAAGTAATTATGTCAGACTTCCTGACAATGGGCTGGTCGGCTCACACCTCGTTGTCAATTTGGGCGCGTGAAAACGGAATGCTGCTGCACTGCCACCGCGCAATGCACGCCGTAATGGATCGCCAGAAGAATCACGGCATCAGCTTCAAGGTGCTGGCTAAATGGCTCCGCTTGGCTGGTGGCGATCACCTCCACACCGGTACCGTTTTTGGTAAATTGGAAGGCGACCGAACTCTAGTATCAGGCGTATCTGACCTTTTGCGCGAAAACCATATAGAGCAAGACCCTACTCGCGGTCTCTACTTCACCCAAGATTGGGCAGATATTGCGACCGTAATGCCGGTAGCCTCTGGTGGTATCCACGTAGGTCACGTTGCTCGCCTATTGGATTTGTATGGAGATGATGTTATCATGCAGTTCGGTGGTGGCACTTTCGGACATCCTCTAGGTATTGCGGCGGGCGCTACTGCTAACCGCGTTGCTTTGGAAGCGATGGTACAGGCTCGCAACTCAGGTCGGGATTACTTGGCAGACGACAAAGACATCCTTGAAGAAGCAGCTCGAAATTCACCCGAATTGGCGGCAGCTATGGATGTTTGGAAAGATATAGAGTTTAATTACACCTCAACTGATACTCCAGATGCGGTGGTAACTCCAACTAACCAGTAATTTTAACGGGAAAGGTAAATATGCCAGACGCAGCTTTGATTAAACAGTTGCAGAATTACAGGGAGGAAATAATTTCCAAACAGGTAGAGGTGCTGCTTAATCAACGGCAAAAGATAGAGAGTGAAACGGTACTTTCAGAAAGAGCCGAAATAACTTTATCGGGAGTGCTGGCATATATCCAGAATCGAGACAGAAAAGAAGTGGCGCGGTTGATAGATTCAATCCGATGCCACTTCTCCACTTATAACTCCGACCTTGCTAATTCCAGCTTTGAATTTACTGCACAAGTTTTAATCGAACTCACCAGCTTGAGCGAAATTCTTAAGCAAATTATGACGAGAGAGCTAAGCGCCAAACATCGCATGGTTAAGAAATTAGAAGTCAGGATGGAGAGTGTAATACTACTGGTGCAACTGATTTCTAATAGTTCTATTTTCTTCCAGCCTAAATACTCCTAAAATTCTTCTTGGATAATTAAATTTAGACCTCCGGGGCAATTGCAAGGTCGAGAAAATGAAAAAGACAAACCCATTTAATCTCGTAATTTGAGGCAGAAATTTCCCTTTGGAAATGCTGCTTTGGCTACCTTAACTGTTTCTTGCACACTCTATTCTTTCTTTTTCACTCCAGCTATTTTAGCAAAGAATGCCCTCTTTAGTTCCCCAAAGGTATCAGCCCTGTGATAATGGGTGTAAAAGTTGTACAAAGCGGGTAGGCTCTGGTAAGATGTAAACTCCACAGATACAGTAGTAGTACCGGAAACAGAAAAGGGTGGCGAAAAGATGAAGCTGATGCTTAAAGGCGTAATGCGTAGTGCAGTGCTAAACACCATGAAAATTGCAGCACGCCCAACTCTTCTTTACCGCTCAACTCATCCCGATTTGACAAAACCTCCCCGTAAATTGCTGGTGATACGCCCAGACCATCTTGGGGATGTCCTGCTTACCACCCCTGCCCTGCGCCTTTTGCGGCAAACGCTACCGGATACCGAAATAACAGCGTTGGTGGGACCTTGGGGTGCGCCTTCGCTGGTGGGCAATCCAGATATTGACAAACTGGTTCGACTCTCTTTTCCGGGCTTCAGCCGTCAACCAACTGCCAACCCTTTAGCCCCTTATTTACTTGCGCTCCAGCAATCACGTATTTTGCGTCGGGAAGGTTATGATGCCGTTCTGAATATGCGCTATGATTTCTGGTGGGGCGCATTACTGGCGTATCTCTCAGATATTCCAGCACGCTTTGGCTTCGATTGGGACGAATCACGCGCTTTCCTGAATTGCCGCCTCTCTTTGCGCCGCGCAGAATTGCCTAAATTGCTCTCTCCATTTGGACAACCACCGCAACATTTCTCTGCCCTTAGTCTTTCGCTGGCTCAATTTATGCTCAACACTTGCGGAGTAAAAACACCTTCAGAAGGTTTCGATGCAAGCCTCAAATTTTGCCCTTCTCCTGAAGAAAAGCGTTATGTAAACTTGATACTCTCTGAAATGGGACTTGAGCGTAATGACAAACTGGTAGCTATCCACCCAGGCACTGGGGCAAATCTCAAGTTGTGGACGGTGGAAGGATTTGCAGGGGTAGCAGACGCAATCAGCCACAAATACAACGCAAAGGTTGTGTTGGTAGGTGGGGAAAAAGAGGCTATATTGGTAAAAAATATTCTGCGCCACTGTCAGAACACACCCATTCGCTTGGATTCAGGCGATAATTGGGGTAAGCTCGCTGCTTTATTTGAGCGCAGCCAACTTGTAATTGGGCTGGATAGCGGCCCAATGCATTTGGCGGTAGCAATGGGAGCGCCAACTCTCCACCTGTTCGGTCCCACCGATCCTCAGATATTCGGACCATGGGGCGATCCGCAAAAACACCGGCTGGTGCGTACCGAAATAGACCTTCCCTGCTGTCCATGCGGTGTGCTTGACCCGAACCGCATCTGTTGGAAGGGCGGTTACTGCATGCGTACCATCAAAGTTACACAGGTGCTAGGCGAAGTAGCTAGATTTTTATAGAATTGCTCCTTCCCGTTTGAAAAAGAGCAATTCTATTTGTTAATGTGTAATTTTGTCCTGTGCGCCCGCAATAACGGCGGCACGTACTCGTTCGGGGACAGCAGGAATTTCGTTTATCCGCACTCCGGTTGCAGCATAAATGGCATTACAGATGGTCGCGCCACCCGGTACTATAGGCGGTTCACCCACGCCCTTTGCCCCAAAGGGACCATCCGGCGAAGGAATCTCCACTAATTGCACCTCGATATTGGGTACTTGCGGCGCACTTTGAAGCGCGTAATCCATCAAGCTACCGTTTATCAAAGTTCCTTCTTCATCATAGACCATTTGCTCATAAAGCGCCCAGCCTAATCCCTGAGTTACGCCACCATGAATCTGCCCGTGTACTTCCGCCGGATTAATCGCTTTACCTACATCCTGCACCGCCACATACTCTAGTACCTCAACCTCGCCCGTATCACTATCAACCCGAACTTTTGCCAAATGTGCGGTGAAACCGGGCGCATTACGTACAATCGCGCTGTTGCCTCGCCCGAAAACAGGCTCAAAGCGCCCACCAAAACTCATACTTTTAGCGGCTATTTCTTTTAGAGTCACCGATTTGCTGCTGACGCCTTTTACCAACACCTTGCCATCTTGCAATTCGAGGTCTTGCGGGTTTGCTTCCAGTAGTGAAGAAGCGATATTGAGAACCTGCTCTTTGGCATCTTGCGCTGCTTTCAGCACTGCCGCACCTACCGTGTAGAGGGTTTTGCTGCCGCCGCTCGCTCCGGCGTAAGGTGCGCTGCTGGTATCGGCGTTTTCCACCGTCACTTGCGCTATCTGCAAACCTAGCGTCTCAGCCACAATCAGCCCCAAACTGGTTGTAACCCCACTAATATCCGATACGCCGGTAGTAACAGTAATATTGCCATCATGGTCAAGGCGGCAGGTACTACTTGCAGGCTCAAGCCCACCGGGCCAACCGCCAATCGCAACTCCGATACCCTCACCGGGCGCAACTTTATCACGGTTTAGCCAGAGCGGGTGTTTGGCTAGTTGTTCGATACATTCTTTCAGCCCGATTCGGGGCATAGCTTTGCCGTTCACCATAATATCGCCTTCTACAATGCAGTTCTGAAGCCGAAATTCAAGCAAGTCACGATTCATGGCGCGAGCCAACGCATCTATCGCGGATTCCAGCGCGAAGGTAGTTTGAGGCGAACCGGGGGCGCGATATGCTCCCACTCCCGTTTTATGGGTAAGCACTTCAAAGCATTCAATATCAAAACTAGCTACCCGATAATAACCCGCCAGTACAATCCCTGCTATACCAAGAGCAGTACCGGGGTAAGCCCCTGTTTCAAAATATACTTTTGCTTTGAGGGCGCATAGTGTACCATCGGCACGCGCTCCGATTTTAAGCTCGATTTTACCGTTAAAAGATGGGTTTCCGGCGGTGAGGTCTTCCATCCGATAGAATACCAGACGTACCGGGCGGCGTGCTACTTTTGCCAATGCCGCCACAAAGGGTTCAATCAGTACAAACTTCCCACCGAACGCACCTCCGCTGGGAGTGGCAATAATTTTTACTTTGTTTAGTGGTATATTGAGCGCGGCGGAGACTTCTTGGCGGGCGATGAAAGACGCTTGCGTGCTGGTATAGAGCGTGACTCCGCCGCCGATAGTTGGTTCGGCAAGACACGATTGTGGCTCAATATAGCTTTGATGTATCATCGGTACGGTATAAGTATTCTCTACAAGCGCGGCGGCTTCCGAAAACCCGCCTTCAATATCGCCTCGTTTGAAATGAATATGGTTGCTGACGTTGTGGGGTAGCTTGAAGCCTACATCCTGATCTTTGGTTTCAACAGTAGCATGCATCTGAGCATCAGTATCTGCGCCATGCGCTTCACGGGAACGAACGCTCAACGCGCTAGGCTTCAACGCCTCTTCCATTGAGCTAACTACCGGAAGCGGGTCGTAATCCACAAAAACTTGATCCACCCCATCCAGCGCAGCCGCTTCGGTTTCACCTAACACCACCGCAATAGGCTGCCCATAGAATATCACTTCGTCTTTTGCCAGCGGGTTACGCCTCCGTGATTCGCTACTCTCCTGCACAATCGGCAAATCTGCGGCAGTTATAACCTTGAACACTCCGGGAACTTTCAAAGCTTCAGAAATATCTATGCTATTAATACGAGCGTGGGCATAACGGCTAGTTACAAGGCGAGCGTGCAACATACCGGGCAAAACCAAATCTCCGGCAAACCGTGTCTCTCCGGTAAGTTTTCCCTCCCCATCTTTGCGTAAGGCATCATGCCCGACCACTTTAAAAAAACCAGAATTTATAGTATCGGTCACTTTTTATTCCTTTCTTAAAAAGCTTTTTTCTAAATAATATAACGATTTAGCTTCAAGCAATGTACAGCCTGATTATAACAGAGATGCAAAAAAGCGATGAGATTTAACCCATCGCCTCATAATCCACAATATTCGTTATCGGTTATTGGTGATTCTGCTCTAGTTGGTCAGCGGTTTTGCCAAATTTGCGGACTCGCCTGCTGTAATCGAGCAAAGCCTGCTTGAACTCCTCTTTGCCCAACTCAGGCCAGTACAGGTTGGTAAACCAGTATTCACTGTAGGCAGCCTGCCAAATGAGAAAGTTGCTCAGGCGCTGTTCTCCGGCAGTACGGATAATCAAGTCAGGGTCGGGGCTACCGGTAGAATAAAGGAAACGCCCGATTAATGCCTCGTCAATTTGCTCAGCCGGAACGCCGGATTGCACTATCTTACGCACCGCATCTACAATCTCGCTGCGTCCACCGTAATTGAAGCAAACATTCAGAGTAAGGCGAGTATTATGGCGGGTTTTCTCGGTAGCGCGTTCAATCGCCCGCAAAAGATGGCGTGGCATGCGATCTAAGCGACCTAGATGGCACACCTTAACCCCTTCGGCGTGCAACTTGGGGGTTTCTCGTTCTATCACTTCACCAAGAATAGTCATCAAACCGCGCACTTCATCTTCCGGTCTGCTCCAATTCTCGGTGCTGAAGGCATAGAGAGTTAGGTGTTTTACGCCAAAGCGAACACAGGCTTCAACGATACGCCTGATATTCTCTGCACCTGCGCGATGCCCTGCGATTCGTGGCAAACCGCGTTGTTTTGCCCAACGACCATTCCCATCCATCACAATTGCAACATGAACCGGAACAAAACGAGGGTCTATATCTGGGTCCAATGCTTCAACCGGTAGGGTGGAGGGCATGGCTTCCACTATTTTTACTCTACTCATCCTTGTGAAATTTACCTCTGTTGTACTGCTAAAATTTAAACTTCGAGTATTTCTTTTTCTTTGTGGTGTCCTATTTCTTCCACTTCGTGAATGTAGCGAGTGGTAAGTTGTTCAATTTTATCCTGACCGCGCTTTTCGTCATCCTCTCCAATCATTTTCTCTTTCAGCATTTCCTTGAGATCATCGTTATGGGCGCGTCGAATATTGCGGATAGAAACTTTCCCCTCCTCAATTTTATTCTTCGCCACTTTAACCAAATCCTTGCGGCGATCTTCGGTTAGGGGCGGAAACGGCACGCGAATAACTTTTCCATCGTTAGAAGGATTTAAGCCCAGTTCCGATTTCTGGATAGCTTTCTCTATTGCGCCAAAAGCCCCTTTATCGAAAGGTTGTACCACCAACAAACGCGCTTCCTGTGCAGTGATAGAAGCAAGTTGCTGCAAAGGGGTATTAACCCCATAATATTCGACCTGAAGCTTTTCAATAAGTCCGGGAGCGGCACGCCCTGTGCGGATATTTTGCATTTGCAGCTTGAGAGCTTCAATCGACTTCTTCATCTGATTCTCAGCTTCGGTAATTATTTCATCTACCATAATAAAACCCTTCCTAATATATTTCTCTGTTTGCTACCCTGAAAACAGAACCAGATAGGCTTACCTTACCAGCGTTCCGATCTTGTGACCCAACATTGCTTTTTCAAAGTTGCCATCATCTAAGTTCAACACAATGATAGGCATTTTATTTTCCATACAAAGAGATAACGCCGTGACATCCATTACGCGCAAGCCCATATTGATAGCATCCATATAGGATAGCTCTTCAAATTTGCGAGCATTAGGATTGTTGCGGGGGTCAGCATCATAAACCCCGTCAACCTCATTTTTCTGCATAATGATAATATCCGCGTTTATTTCCATAGAACGCAAGGCGGCGGTAGTATCGGTAGTAAAATACGGGTTACCGCTACCCCCTGCTAATATGACGACACGACCCTTCTCAAGGTGACGTATTGCACGCCTTCTAATATAAGGTTCTGCTACTTGGTGCATCTGAATAGCAGTCATTACCCGTGTTACAACACCAATACGTTCAAGGGAGTCTTGTAGAGCCAAAGCGTTAAATACTGTCGCAAGCATCCCCATGTAATCGGCAGTGCTGCGATCCATTCCGCTGGTAGAAGCTTGGAAGCCGCGCCAAATATTGCCGCCGCCAACTACAATTGCCACTTCTACATTCATTTCATAAATTGTTTTGATTTTGTAAGCCAGAGCTTGGGCTACTTTGGGGTCAATGCCGTAACGCTGCTCACCCATCAGGGCTTCTCCGCTCAGCTTGAGCAGAACCCTTTTGTAAACTGGAGTGGACATTAGCGCCTTTCTCTATACAATATTATTCAATAAAATATATTGCTGCTGCGCCTTTAGAGCTATCGCTTATTATACCCTATATATGACCTATTGGGGTAGTAATTTTGGTTTAGAATGACTCTTATGACATCTTAGATTTACAGCAAAAAACGCCAGGCTTGTGCATTCCTAGCGTTTTTAGATTCTAAAACGAGAAGTTAAGTAGTTTGAGTTCTAACTTCACAGATTTTTATCACTTGCCCAATTCGAAGCGAGTAAAGCGGCGCACCACGATGTTCTCACCCAACTTGCCTTTGGCTTGCTGGATTAAATCCGAAATTGTGACTTTCCCATCGCGAATAAAGGGTTGCTTTAATAGCACTACTCCCTCATACCACTTATCGAGGTTCTCGCCGATTTGGCTGTGCATATCGGCAATAGTTTCAGCCGGAATATCCTCAACGCTGATATAGCGGGGGTCAACACCCACGATATGCTGTGCAATATCTTTCGCCAATTTCTGGAAATCCTCGGTACGTGCTACGAAGTCGGTTTCACAATTCAGTTCAACCATCGCGCCTATGCGACCAGTGTGAATGTAGGTTTCAATAAGACCTTGTTTTGCTTCTCGCCCAGTTACTTTCTCGGCTTTACGCAAACCACGCTCGTCCAACCATTTCTTCGCAGCAGCAAAGTCGCCATCTGTTTCTTGCAGAGCTTTTTTACAATCTAGGATACCGGCATTTGTTTCTTCGCGAAGTTGTTTTACCTGCTGAGCCGAAATTTCCACTTTTATATCTCCTTAATTTTATCTTAAAGAACGCTGAACGGGAGTTTGCCGTTCAGCGTTAGCCTTACACAATCAGATACTAGCGTCGGCGACGTTGTGGGCGCTGACGTTCGCCCTCTCCACCGCCGCCCTCCTCATCTTCCTTGCGATCAGAATGGCGGCTGGCGCGTTCCGCCGCTTCATCCATTAACTGGTCTTGCAGCACCTGTGCGCGACGTTGTGAGCCTTCAATATAGGCATCTGCTAGGTAAGCAGCAATAATTTTGACTGAGCGAATAGCGTCATCATTACCGGGAATGACATAATCTATTTCATCCGGGTTGCAGTTGGTATCGGTGATAGCAATTACCGGAATTTCCAACCGGAGTGCCTCGAGCATTGCAATGCGCTCTTTATGCGGGTCAACCACAAAAATCGCATTAGGCAGATCGTACAGATTCTTGATACCGCCTAGCACATCGTTTAGCTTGGTTTTCTCTTCAGTAAGCTTCTTGGCTTCTCGCTTCGGTAATTGCTCAAATTCACCACGAGCTTCGCGGGCTTCCAATTCTGCAAGGTAGCGCAAACGCTGGCGAATGGTAACAAAGTTGGTGAGCAAGCCACCGGGCCAACGCTTGTTGGCGAAATACTGCCCGCAGCGTTTTGCCTCTTCAGCTACAGTATCCTGAGCCTGTTTCTTGGTTCCTACGAACAACAGTCGTCCACCTTGAGCCGCCAGTTCCTGTACAAAGGCTGCCGCATCTTCCAAACCGGAAACAGATTGACCTAAGTCAATGATATGAATTCCGTTGCGCTCAGTGAAGATGTATTGGCGCATCTTGGGGTTCCAACGCTTGGTCTGGTGTCCAAAGTGTACGCCAGATTCCAGCAATGCACGCATTATCTGGGGAACAGTCATGCCCTTCTCGATAGTAGCAAGGGGACGTGGAGCAGACGGGACAAGTTCAGGCGCAGCGCCCGGATTAACGGTAGTTACCATTGAATGGGATATTCCTTTCTAAATTCGTTTTCTTCCGCTCTCGTCAACCCGGCGATAATCCCGAAAGACACGAATCGCGCGGTCAGAGAGCGTGCTTATTATGATTTGGCAAGAATTTTGCCGCAAAAGATTGTACCATAGGTGGCAAGCATAATGCAATTCAGCTTCAGGACAAATTTAGGACGGCTGCAAGAAAGAAATTGTCCCCTATAAAACCTTTTTTATAGGGGGGTTGACAAAGAAATAGGTTCGGATTGGTAGGGGCGTGGCTCGACATCCTCTTTGGGTTGGTAAATTCGTTTGAAAGGACGCTTAGAGGCGTGGTTAATCACATAGAAAATCATAACAGAAATCGCCACCTTGACATCCTCTCTCAAATCCTTAATGCCCTGTGCTAGGTCTTACTGAGCCTGAGACAGGAAAACTTATTGCCCGTCCCGCTCATTATCAAAGGATTAGCTGAGAAGCCGTGTATATTCAAAGCTATCAGAGTAGTATTTTTCCCGATAGATAAGCCGGTATAGAGATTATTACCCTTGATTTCCACCGGATTCTGACAGCTTCCTCCATCAATAGTCACTCCATCAGGCACCTTTGGTAAAGTTCCCGTAACCGTAATAACAGAACCACTGGAAAGGTTGAAAGTAATTTCGCCATTAACCGACACATTATTTATCATTTTTGAAAGCGAGCCATTAACTGTACCTGTCCCATCATCGGTGGTTACAGTCACAACCGATGTATAAACATTACAGGTATAATTAAAAGGCTGAATGTCAATCGACCAAGCATCAAGCGTAGCTATATCTCCCGAACCGCCGTCCACTATGTGAAGTGTCCAAATCCCGTTTGAAGTTTGCCCGTTATAGACCGATAGGGGCGATTCTGGTCTGTACGACCCGGTAAAGGGAGCGCTTCCGGTTGATATTGCGGTAGCGGCGCTGTCGTCCAGCACCGTATCTGTAAAGTTAGCGCCATTGCTACCCCGCTTGCTGATTAAAGTGGTGGCGGTATTATCAGGGCTTGTTATTTTGAACACTAGGTCACTATCCCAAGTCATTGTCACGCCTAGCTTAACCCTTACGGCATAAACTGCCCCGCTAAGACCGCTCACCGTTACAATGGAATCTATCCCGCCTGGGGTGTTATCCGGTACAGTTTTGGGTACATCGGTTGAGGTGAAGGTGGTAAAACTGCCCGGTACTATTATGCCGATGTTTTTGCTCAAGGTGTAGCTAAAACTTCCCCCGCCCGGGCTGAAACTTAGCGAGTAAGTGAAGGTAATAGCAGCCCCACAAGTCTGGCTCTGTTTAATGTAGAAAGTAAATAGCGTGCTGTTATTTTGAGTTGCGTCCGCCGCAATGTTTGGGTAGGCGCTAGTTCCGTTTATTATAGTTGCCCCGCCACTCGCAACAGTAAGGCTGCTGCTTATCCCGGTTGCGGTTGCGTTGCCCACATTAGCAAGCGGAATCTGGACACTCCAAGTTTCGCCCGGGTCAGTAGCTGCGTCATTATTGCCGGTTACCTGAGTAAATACCGGGGTACTGGATGCTAGAACCGGAACAGTACCACTAACGCCATTGTAAGCAATCAGCGCAAAATCTTGGTCGGTAGAAGTGGCATTGCCCGGTACGCCATCACCCGCTAGATTGGTGGCAGTTACTTTAATTTTGAAATTCCCGGTAATACCTGCCGGAATAAAAACGTTTTCAACATTGTTGCGGGTGTCCGCGCTACCAGAGGTGGTTGAATAGCCGCCGCTAAATACATTGCCCTTGTACACTTGTCCACCAACCGTAACTTCTAGGTCTAGGTTATTGACAAAAGAGTTGCCGGTAGTGGAACCGGGAGCGTCAGTCCAAGCTAAAGTCACATTGAAAGGTTTGCTGCTGGTTGAAATCGTTCCAAAAGAAGTATAGGTCTGCCCGGTGGCAGTCAGGGTGGTAGTCTGATCAACCAAAATCCGGGGAGTACCATCGGTCAACCCATCCAAGTTAACATCCCCCCAACCCTGATTTGGGCTTGGGAGGGTATCGCCTGTGCCGGAACCGTTCAGATAGCGTGGAGTATTAAGAATAAGCCCTTTGAGCATCGCCGGACTTAGACCGTTACCGGGATTTAAGACCCGATTGTAATAGTTATAGACCAGCGAAGCGGCTCCGGCAACAGCGGGGGCGGAGTGACTAGTTCCACTCGACCAAGTATAAAGGGTTTGACCCCCCGTTGGGTAATATTTTGGTCCGCAAACGCCTGTGCCATCATAAGAGAGGTCTTGGGAAGCGGGTCCTTGAATATGGATGCCGGGAGCTACAATATCCGGTTTGACCCGCAAGTCACTGGTGGGACCCCGCGAGGAAAAACTCGCCATATCATCGGCATTATTAGCGCTAGATATACCACAACCATCAAGAATGCCCTCATCGCGTACATTTTCGGTTGCGCCGACTGTAAGAACGTTTTTGGCAGTGCCGGGAGAGCCTATAGTTGTTGTACCTGACCCGGCATTACCCGCAGAAAAGACATGGAGCATTTGCTGATTGCCCGCCGTTCCGGCAACAGCATCCCGGGTTAGCGCATCGTATGCCTGAGAAGAAGAATCGTAAGCCCCTGCTACATTAGAACCCCAACTATTGCTGGTAATCCACGCGCCTTGGTCATAAGAGACGGCTACAACGCCTGCATCAGTATTGAGACAATTTTCAATAGCATAGGAACCGGCGTTGTTAAAAATCTTGACATGCGCCATGCGCCCATAAGGTGATACCCCAAGCCCTAAACGATAACCGTTAGTATCCTGATAAGGGGAACCTGTCAAGTTGTTGTAAGAGCCGACAATACCAGTGTTGATATTGCCATGTCCTGCCACACCGTTGCCTGTAAAGTCGCTGGTGCAGTTGCCAATCGCGGTAATACGGCTAGGATATGTTTTACTTCCTAAAGTGTAGAAATCAGGGTGTAGGGGGCTGGCGCTGCCATTATCTAGCCCATCATCCACTACTGAAATAATCGGGTAGCTGGAAGCGGTGGTGGGAAAACCCTTAGCGGCTAACCAGTTTAGGTAGCCAACGCCACTGGGTACTACATTTCCGCTAGAAGTAGTAATATTGCCCGCTATGATTTGGTTTTGAACTTCATCCAACTTTATTGGCGCACTCCACGGTTCAATATTATAAACTTCCGGCAAACTGGCGAGATTTGCTAACGCGCTGGCATCAATCTGTACGGTAAGATTAACAAAATTGAGAATGTTTTCAGCCGGCTTGATGACCGTACCCTGTAGGCTTGCCAAAGTTTTGTTAAGGTCAGGGTGGTTATAAAATTGGATGGTCACAGCCACTTTTCCGGTAGGGGCATTTTTCCCCTGCAAATTGGGCGAAAGCCGGTAGGCGGGATGATAAGCCCCTGACCATTGAAGCGCAGCATACCTACCCACCAAACCTTCAACTTGGGTGAGGGTAGTGCCGTCGAGCCAAACCACATAAGCGTTATTAGGCATATAAATTACAAACTCTACGCCCAATTTCTTGAGTTGATTTATCCAGTCTTCTTTGACGGGTCCATAGAATTGAATCAGCCAGAGTTGTTTTCCGCTTAACTTGTTTTGGCTAAGTTTGCTCGGCGCGTTAGGCTGAGGTTGGGTGGTGTCAATGCTGCCCTCTCGTAAGCCAATTGTATCAAAAGCGGCAGAGGCAGTCACCGAATTGCGCCCGATGAAGTTTCGAGCTATTTGTTTATTGGTTTTCCAGAGGCTAAACGAGCCATAATTCTCTAACTCGGTGGCGCCACTTTTGGTTAGCTGTTGGAGTAGCGTTTTATCAGAATTATCCACAAGTAGCTTGCTTGATGC
>NZ_JBAXHI010000024.1:0-65826 GCF_037138995.1 Candidatus Chlorohelix sp.
GTACCACTGTTGCGCCCAGCATCAAGCCCGCGCCAATCACAAGAGGTCCCACCATCCAGCCCATATCGGTAATCCAGAAAAGACATTCACCTTCGCGCAAATCGAAAAGCTGTGCCACGTCCTGAGTGGATTTCAGCGGAAAGCCCGTATGGGTATGAATCATGCCCTTTGGTTTTCCGGTAGTGCCTGAAGTGTAAATTATCAGATAAGGGTCGTTTGAATCCATCGGCTCGATTTGGGCAGGCTCAACCACTTGCGCCATCAAATCATCCCAGAAAAGGTCACGCCCCTCGTTTATTGGAACGTCTAGACCTAACCGCCGCACGATAACGATTTTTTCTAATCCGGTGTATTCCCTTGTGACTTCTTCCAATAGCGCGTGTGTTTGAACCTGTCGCCCCCTGCGGTAGAAGCCGTCCACCGTTACCAGCACCTTTGCGCCCGAATCGCTCAGGCGCGAAACAATTGCTTCAGTGCCGAAGCCGGAGAACATGGGAACCATAATTGCGCCAATAGCCGGACCAGCCAGAAATGCTACTACCGTTTCGGGCATCATCGGCATCAGGATACCGACTCTATCACCTTTTTGCACGCCCAGGGAGCGCAACACCGCCGCAAAGTTTAGCGTCTCGCGTTCTAACCCCGCGTAAGTAAGGGTGCGATTTTCCGCATTCTCGCCTTCCCATGCTAACGCTACTCTTTCTCGCCTTTCGGGTTTGTGCGCCCAACGTAAAGCGTTTTGTGTAAAATTGAATTTTCCGCCCAGAAACCAATCGGGAAATGGCTTGCCCTTGCCTAAATCTACGAATTGGCGATAGGGTTCAAACCATTCTATGCCGAGTAATTCCAGCGTTTTTTGCCAAAACTGCTCAGGCTGTTGTACCGAAAACTCATATAAAGCATCGTAGGAAGTCAGCCCTAACGCCAGCATCAGCTTTTCCAGATGCGAACCTTTGGTGTATTCTTCGGTAGGTGTCCAGACTACTGCTCCTTCGGTAAACATTCTTTCCCCTCCCTATTTTTATCTGCCAATAACCCGATTTACTTTACATAAGATGGTATCAGAAAATAGAAGGCAGGTACAAACAATTGCCTGTACCTGCTTAAATTATTTTGTTTGCCCCATCGCAATATTTGAATAAAAGCTACATACGTTCTGGGGCTTTGATGCCGAGCAAAGCCAACCCATTCCGAAGATTGGTTGCTACTGCTGCCACTAACCCTAATCTTGCTGCGCGTAATTCCGGGGTGGGCGCTTCTAGCACCGAAATTTCATGATAGAACCGGGCAAATTCACGCGCTAACCCATATGTCCATTCTGCAATAACCGCTGGTAGAAATTCCAGCCCGGCGCGTTTTACCACTTGCGGGAAGCGGGCTAATTGCTTGACCACTGCCTGTTCTTCAACGCTGGAAAGCAAAGTATAATTGGCATCCTGCGGCAGTTCCTCAGCTTTTCGTAGGATAGAGCAACAACGCGCATGGGTGTATTGGATATAGGGTGCGCTATTGCCATCGAATGCCAGCATTTTATCCCAATCGAAGCGTATATCACGACCGGGGTCTTGATAAAGGTCATTAAAGATGACTGCGCCCACGCTGATAATCTGGCTGGCATATTCTTGTTCATCTGCGGTCAGGTCGGTTTTTCCTTCGGTTATCTTCTCGGCAATTACGGCACGAGCGCGTTCCAACGCTTCATCCAGCACCTCGTCAAGGAAGATAGCAGTGCCGCGCCGCATCGAGAAGCGTTGCCCCTGCGCGTCAGTGATTTTTCCGAACGGTATATGCACCGAACGTTCGGCAATTTCGGTGTAGCCCATCAGTCTGACGGTTTCAAAAACCTGCTGGAAATGTAGCTTTTGCTCCTGCCCTACCACATAGATATTACGGTCGGGCTGGTATTCGCGCCAGCGATAGATACAGGTGGCGATGTCGCGGGTCTGGTAAAGAGTTGCGCCGTCCTGTTTACGCAAAAGATAGCTAGGTAGCTTTTCATCGAAACCCACCGAGATTGCCCCGGATGGCTCTACTTTAGCAATACCTTTGTCCTGCGCTTCCTGTACAACCTCATCCAACATTGGTTCGTAGAAACTTTCGCCGTGTTGTAAATCAAAGGTGACTCCCAAGCGAGCGTAAGTTTTGGCAAACTCCAGCAAGGTTATATCAACCATCCATTTCCATAATTCACGCGCTTTTACATCCCCTTCTTCAAGGCGACGGAACCAATCACGGGCAAGGTCGCGTAGTTTGGGGTCTTCTTCGGAGGCTTTGTGGAAGCGGGCATAAATTTCTACCAGTTCCTCTATGGGGTTCTCATTTATCTTTTCTGACCAGCCCCACAAATCATGTGCCGCCAGCAAACTGCCGAATTGTGTACCCCAATCGCCCAGATGGTTATCGGCAATGACGTTATACCCTAGAAATTTCAGGATATTGCGAATGGAGTTGCCTATAACGGTTGAGCGCAAATGCCCTACGTGCATTTTGCGGGCAATATTGGGCGAAGAAAAATCTATAGTAAGCGTTTGCCCTGTTCCGCTATCTCCCTTTCCGTAATCTTCGCCTAGCTTTAGTGCTTCAGAAAGCGTTTCTGTTGTAAAGTTGCTTGGATTTACGCTGAAATTTACAAAGGGACCTGCTGCTTCAACCTTACCTATTAGTGAATCGGCGGGAATTTGTACTGCCGCCGCGAGCTTTGCCGCGAACTCAGCCGGATTATTTATTCCTGCCGCACGGGCAGCTTGAAAGCAGGGGAAAGCTAGGTCGGCAGGGATATTCGGCTTGGGGTCGGTTAGCGTAACTGCATCAGCCTTTACCAGACCGGTTGCCGCTAGCAATTCGGCGCACTGTACCCGCAAACGTTCAAGGGCATATTCCATCGAGAAACCTTTCTAAGGGATGCAGCCCGGCACAACCGGGACAAAATCAAGAGCTAATAAATTAACTCAAATATTATAACACTTTGATGGTGCTTTTGAACCTGTTATGTACCGCTTGGCAGGGAAAATGCGTTTGAAAATAGCTGCCCTCTCTAATGACCTTACAGTGAACCTGACATTATTTTAAATTGATACACTTGCTGTATCTCGATACGAGAAGTTTGAGCTAAACGCATAATCCCTGTCTGATGCTGCTTAACAATAGCAAAAATCTATTATAGCGTGCTATACTAGGTACTCCCGATAATCGGCAGGGCTTTATTGACCTTTTCTGGAAAGGCACTTTGCTGGTAGAGCATAAATCCGAGGGCGTTGCCCTTGCCAAAGCTAAAGAACAAGCGTTGGATTATTTCCCCAACCTGAAAGAGGATGAGCTACCCAAATATGTGCTGGTGTCGGATTTCCAACGCTTTGAGCTTTACGACCTAGATAGCACCGCCGAGCATAAATTTACGCTGTCCGAGTTACCCGGTAAGGTAGAGCTTTTCGGCTTTATTGCGGGCTACCAGAAGCGCAAGTTTAAAGACCAAGACCCGGTGAATATCGAAGCGTCCGAGCGCATGGGCAAACTTCACGATATGCTCAAGGATTCGGGCTATGGTGGGCATGAACTGGAAGTGTATTTGGTGCGCTTGTTGTTTTGCCTTTTCGCCGATGTTACCGCCATTTTCGACAAGGGTATCATGTTGGCTTATTTTAGACCCTGACTTTGAAAAGTGGCTTTGTGAGCAGGAAGAAGGAGTACAGGATTCTATTTTTGCCCACGCAGGTTATTTGGGAACATTTGGACCTTCTTTAGGCAGACTGCAAGTGGACACAATCAAAGGCTCAAAATTACCCAATTTAAAAGAACTGCGGGTATCGTATCGGGGAGAACCATGGCGCGTGTTGTTTGTTTTTGACCCAAAACGGCAAGCGATTTTACTGATAGGTGGGAATAAAGGCGGAGATGCACGCTGGTACAAAAAAAATATACCGATAGCAGAACAACGGTATGAACGGCATCTAAAACAGATGGAGAAAGAAAATGGCGAAAAGGCTTGAGGATGTTATAGCAACCCTGCCACAAGAGAGGCAGCAGGCTATCCAAAGAGAAACGGAGCGTTTGATTGCGGAGGAGTTGAGCCTTCGGGAACTACGTAAGACGTTGGCGCACTCCCAAGAGATGATAGGAAAGAAACTGGGAGTTAAACAGGCGGAAGTTTCCAAAATCGAGCGACGCGCTGACATGTACGTCAGCACTTTACGCGACTATGTAGAAGCAATGGGCGGCGAGCTTGACATAATTGTACGCTTTCCGCAACACGCGCCTGTGCGTATCAATCAGTTTGAGGATTTGGGAGAAACAGCTTCGACTCGGAGTCGCCGAGCAACCCGGCGTAAAGCTGTGGCAAAAGAAAACAGTTAATTGGTAGTGGCGTATTTGAATACGCCCTCCCCACGATTGCCGCCCCTACCAACCCGAATCAAACTCGCCTTCTCTGATTTTACCGCAATACTGTACAAAGCTAACATTGTTATATCTGTTATAATTAACAATGAATCGGGCAAATATAGATGATTTTCATTGTCATATTGGAGAGGTTGGGGAAAAAGGAAATTATGACCAAGCGAATTGCGCTGTTAGGCTGTACAGGGTCGATCGGTCAACAGACTCTTGATGTAATAAGCTGCCATCCTGAAAAATTCCAGTTAATCAGTATCGCTTCCAGCCGAATAAGTGACACGCTTAAACAGCAAGTCGCTACTTATAAGCCGAAACGGGTAGGTATCGGTGGTCAAACCGAAGAATCGTTTGATGTGAGCGGCTATGAACCTCGCCCCGAAGTAGTGTATGGCAATGAAGGGCTGGTGCAACTAGCGCTTGACCCCGAAGTTGATATTGTGGTAGTCGCTACCAGCGGGCAGCATGGTTTTGCCCCTACCCTTGCCGCGCTTAAAGCTGGTAAGCAGGTTGCGCTGGCAAATAAAGAAGTGCTGGTGATGGCGGGAGAACTGGTGACGGAACAAGCCCGAAAGAGCGGTATTCAGCTTCGTCCTATTGATAGCGAGCATAGCGCTATCTGGCAATCGCTGTCCGGCGAAGGGCTTACCAACGAACATGGCGAGGAAAATTGGTCACAGACAAACGATAAAGTGCGCCGCCTCATCCTGACCGCTTCGGGTGGTCCCTTCCGCTCGTTCACAAAAGAACAAATGGCTAATGTAACGGTTGAGCAAGCCATGAAGCACCCCAACTGGAATATGGGTCCCAAGATTACGATTGACTCGGCGACGCTTTTTAACAAAGGGCTGGAAGTCATCGAGGCGCATTGGCTCTTTGGCTTGCCTTATGACAAAGTAGATGTAGTGGTTCACTCGCAGAGTATAATCCACAGCATGGTCGAGTATGTGGATGGTTCGGTCAAGGCGCAATTAGGCACGCCCGATATGCGGTTGCCGATTCAATATGCTTTGGGCTATCCCGAACGCCTTGCGAACGATTATCCGCGCCTTGATTTTACCAAGTTGCGCGAGTTGAATTTTGAATTGCCCGATACCGAGCGTTTTCCCGCTTTGCGCCTTGCTTACGAAGCAGGACGGCGCGGCGGTACTTATCCTACCGTGTTGGCGGCAGCAGACGAGGAAGCGGTGCGCTTGTTCCATGAGCGCAAAATTACTTATTTGGGCATTGCCGATTTGGTAGAACGTAGCCTTGACGCGCATAATCCTGTAGCGCACCCCACTCTTGACGATATTGCCGAGGCAGACCGCTGGGCGCGGCATTTTGCAAATAATTTCAGTAGTCGTGGTTCCGCCTCCTCAATCGGGTAGGCGGAAGCGGCTAGAGGTAGTTAGACATGAACTGGCTCTGGTTTATTCCTATTCTTCTAATAATGGTTATTGTCCACGAGTTCGGGCATTTCATCACCGCACGTATGTTCGGGATGAAAGTGCATGAATTTGGAATAGGCTTTCCGCCCAAAGTTTGGTCTAAAAAGACTAAAGACGGGATGGAATGGTCTATAAACGCGCTACCTATCGGCGGATTTGTCCGAATCGAGGGCGAAAACGGCGATAGCGACGACCCCAACAGTTTTGGGAAAAAGCCCACATGGCAACGCGCTATCGTGCTTTGCGCCGGACCTTTTATGAATTTGGTACTGGCATTCGCTATATATTTCATTCTGGCGGGTGGCGGTAAAGATGTTCCCGCCGGACCGGTAGCAATTTCCAAAGTTGAACCCGGCTCACCGGCGGCAGCGGCAGGGCTGTTGCCGGGGGATATTATCCTAAAGGTAAATTCTACCGAAGTTGATAATACCCGTGATGTGTCTATCGAAACGCGCTTAAATCGCAGCCAACCGCTTGTTTTTACCTTCAAGCGGGGCAATCAAATCATTAACGCAACTATTAAAGGACGCACCAACCCACCCGATGGTGAAGGTATAATCGGGGTACAGATGGGCTATGTGTTCGACTCCTTGAGGCTTGCGGCAGACGCGCCAGCCTATGATTTGAAGGCGGGAGATGTGCTGACGATGCTTGACGGTAAGCCCCTTGCCAATAATCTGGATTTGCTGAATTATACGACCAATTTGGATAAAAGTACGGTTGAAGCTACGGTGCAACGTGTTACCAACGGCAAAACCGAGACCCTAACCCGCACTTTGGCGGTCAAATTATATGTAAATTACGTATATATTGAATCGGATGCCTCTAGCCAGAAATTGCCGGTGGACGCTCAAATTATCGCGCTGAATGACCAGAAGGTCAGTACCGCGAACGAATATATAAAAATAATGACCGCCAATCAAGGGCAAGATGTAAAAATCAGCTACATTGACCCCAAGAGTAAAGCGGAAAAAGCAATTACCATAATCGCGAATTATACTGATACCAGCGGGGTAAATAATCGTTCGCCGCGCCCTTCCACCATTGTAGAGGGCTTGCCGATTAGCCAAATGCGGCATGTTTCGCTCAATCCCCTTGAGTGGGTGGGCGAAGGGTGGGGACAAACCACTTACGCCATTGGCTTGATTCCGCGTAGCATCGAAGGGGTTTTCAACGGCTCTATCGGTTTGGAGAGCTTTGCCGGACCCGTGGGTATGGCGCAAATAACCGACCAGATTGTTGATACGGGCGGATTTATGGCAGTGATTTCGCTGATGGCGTTGCTTTCGGTGAACTTGGGCATTGTGAATATACTGCCTTTACCCGCGCTGGATGGCGGACGGCTCATTTTCGTGCTGATAGAGATGATTTCGCGCCGCCGCGTGCCGTCCGATAAAGAAGGGATGGTGCATCTGGTAGGGATGGTGGCGTTACTATCACTTATGCTAGTCTTTACATGGAACGATATTGCACGTCTTGTTACTGGGGCAGGTTTCAGCTAGGACTTAATCCGGTGATGAAGCCGGGCGCATTCCGATGCGCCCTTTTTTATATAGATAAGGTTTTTGAAGTTGGATATATCGAATCATCACTCTGGCAAGAAAAGCCAAAGAGATAAAATAATCGCGGTTGCTGCCGACTCGGTGGCGGAACGCGCCGGAATAAAAGCGGGTGACCGCTTGTTGGCGATTAACGGTAAGCCTGTCCGCGATATGATTGACTACCAGTTTGGCGCGGTGGACGCACGCGCTCGCCTGAATCTTGCGCGTGATAACGGCAACGGCGAATCTATCCGGCTTGAGGTGCGCTTGAAAAACCGTGAAGGTGAGCCGCTTGGTCTAGAATTTGCCGAGCCAACTTTTGACGGTATCCGCGTCTGCAATAACGATTGTCCCTTTTGCTTTGTTTATCGCACTCCAAAGGGCTTTCGCCCCGGTCTTTATATAAAAGACGATGACTACCGCTATTCTTTTATGTATGGCGGTTTCGTGACCTTAACTAATCTCAAAGAGGAAGACTGGCAGCGGATTTTTGAGCAGCGTTTAACGCCCCTGTATGTTTCGGTTCACAGCAGCGAACTTGAGATGCGCCGCCGTTTGTTGGGCAATTCCAATGCGCCGGATATTCTCGCACAAATCAGACGCTTAGGCGAGGACGGTATTCAGGTTCATACGCAGGTGGTCATTGTGCCAACCGTGAATGATGGGGCGCATTTGGAAAAGACCATTGATGATTTGGCGAGGCTTTACCCTACGATACAGACGATTGGGGTTGTGCCGGTGGGCTTGGCTGGCGGCGATGGCTATGAAGGCGATAGGCGGCGTAGTTTTCGGGCGCATGGGCGCGGCTTTGAAAATACCGCTAGCTTGCCAATGCGGACTTATCGCTCCGATGAAGCCGAAAGAGTTATTGCGCTGGCGCACGCTTACCAGAAGCGTTTCAAGAAAGAAAAAGGTACTGCACTGCTCTATCTTTCCGATGAGTTTTACCTGTTGTGTGGACAAGAAGTACCGGGTCGCGTCCATTACGAAGATTTTGAACAGATTGAGAACGGGGTCGGCTTGGTGCGCCGCTTCCTAGAGGATTGGAAGAAAACAGAAAAGAAATTGCCCGCCGCGCTTTCTCAGCCGCTTAACGCTACGCTGGTGACGGCTCGCTTAATTACCCCCACTTTTCAGCCCATCATCGAGCGGCTTAACCGGGTGGAGGGCTTGAGGATTAATCTGCTGACGGTGCAAAACCCTGAGCTTGGCTCTACTATTACGGTGGCGGGCTTGCTGAGTGGGCGCGATGTTCGCGAGGCTTTGCTGGAGTTTGCACGCAATGGGCATGAGGTTGGCAAGTTGGTATTCTTGCCGCAGGTTATGTTGGATAAAAAAGGCTATGGTGGACGCTTTCTCGATGACCTTACCCCCGCCGACATTGCACAGGCAACCGGGCGTGAAGTAGTTACGGCGAGCTACATGAGCGAGGTTTGGGAATCTATCCGCACCCATATTTCAAAGGTTGTACCGATTTAGCGCCCTCTAAAACTCCTCTTTTTCTCCACATATTGAGATATTGCATTTTTAAATAGCCCGCATGCAAAATACGGAAACGTATCTTATAATTACGGGGCAAAAAATAGTATGGGATAATAATAACTTGATTCTACCTTCTCTCGATAAATCAGAGCAAACGCATAAAACACTTTACCAAAAAGTGCGGTCTTTCAAATTCCAACTTTCTCAGTTACTTTGGCTGGCTTTGCTGCTGTTGCTGCTTCCAAGACTTGGGAGTTTCTTTTCCCATTCATGGTCGGTTTTGAACTGGGAATGGCAGATTGACTATGACGAGGGTTTTAACCTCGATGCTGCTTGGAAATTGTCAAAAGGAACAAATATCTATGGGCAAGCCACCCTTGATAGGTTTATTGCCGCTCCTTATCCACCTTTTTATTATCTGCTGTGTGCCATCTTTCTAAAGGTTTTTGGCATTGGCATGCTGGGAGGAAGGCTGATTTCTTTTGCTTCAGCCCTAGCTATCGGCGTATTTCTTGGGTTGCTCACCCGCTGGCAGGCAATCAGCCTGTTCAAGGTAAGTAATTTCAACGGCATTATGGCTGGGATTGCAGCATCTTTTATTTGGCTATCCATCAATCCCACTCAGATATGGGGTACTTTTTATAAACAGGATATGCTGGCGATGGCTTTAGCTATGGCTGGTCTGTGGTTGGTGGGGCGTTGGGATGAGAAGAATGAAAGCAAGGTCAGCATGTATGGCGCTGCTATATTGTTGGCTTTAGCTTTTTATACCAAACAAAATGAGCTTGCCGCTTGTGGAGTGGCAATTGCATATTTGCTTTTAAAGGGTTGGAGAAAATCTTGGCGTTTTGGTGTGGCATTACTGGCAATGCTGGTGATACCTCTGTTAGTATTGGACTTGCTCACTCTCCACCGCTTCTATTTTTATGTTTTTGAAGCTCAGCAGGTTCCATGGATCGCTGACGATTTTTGGCGAAGGCTGACACAGCGGATAATTCCCGACCATCTCACTCTGGTAATTGCGTCGCTCTTGCCGTTGGCAGTAGAATTTGCGCGGGCAATAGTAAATTGGAGAAAGCGCAAGTGGTATGCGCCACAATTGGTTACCATCTGGTTTGCGGGTGGCGCTTTTACCTTGATAACGGTCGGGTCATATCAGAGCGGGTATAATCATGCTTTGAATTTTTTCCCCCCTATAATAGCAGCGACCTGTTGTGCAATAGCATGGTTGGTTGGCTTGACCGGAGAGACAGGAACGCGCCGAGCGGTGGGATGGGTTGCGGCAATCGCCCTTGTGGCGGGGGTATTCTGGCAATTTTTGAATTATCCGCCCGGTGATTTATATTACTCTCAGGGAAATATGCCCTCACAAACCCGGTTGGAAATGTACCAAGGGCTAACGAATGAAATCAACAATGCGCCCGGCGACATTCTTTCGGAAGACATTTATTTGCAGATGAAAACTGGTCGCCCTGTTATCTATGATGACCTGTACCATATGGCGTTGCAGGCTCGTGAGGGGCAGTGGGATGAGTCAAAGTTTCTGGCGGATTTGAAAGCCCGCCGCTTTAGTGTGGCGCTGTTGGGGTTGGGTTCACGCCGCTTTACAGACTCCGGTTGGGAAGCTCTCAACGCAAATTACAGTCTTATATTTCCCGACGGTATCGCCGTGTGGCGACCGCGCCCCTATCCTCTTTTACCGCAACATCAAACCGATTGTACTCTTGGAGAAAGTTTTAAGATAGAGGGTATTAGCTACGGGCGTAATGCGGCAAATGGGGCTTTGACCATCTCAAGTTATTGGAATGTCCTTAAGCCTGTAAGCCGGGATTATATATTGTACCTTCATCTTCTGGATGAAAATGGTAGTGTAGTGACGCAACGCGATGATATGCCCTACGGCTGGCGAATGCAACAATCGGGCGCAGAATTGCCCGACTCGAAAGCGGGGTTGTTGCCAACAAGTAGCTGGAAGGTCAACGAGTGGATGGTAATAGATCAAACAATAAGACTATCGAACAACTTTAACCCGGCTGGAAAGTACCGGGCTGAGGTGGGAATGTATTATCTCAATACAAACGGGAACATAGATAATATACCGGTTCGCTGTACTACAACCGGAACCGCCTCGGTAAATTCTGTTCTATTTCCTCCTACTAGGTAATAGTAATAAAACCGCGTTCGGAGGTGGCGAGGATTTCACCCAATAGCATAATGCGATTCTAGCGGTTTAAACGTGGTTGAGCGAGAGCGAGACGGTAAGTGACCAGCTTAGCAGCTTGAACTCGCCGGAAACTAGCGCGTCCGCTATTTCGTTGCGGCTTAGATAAATCATTTCAAGCTCTTCGAGGTCGTCGCTTTCTGCTTTGCCCGAAAAGCTGACGTTTCGCGCTAGAAAAAGATGCGCCATGCCAGCGCCGCGATTGCCATCCACGATATATTTGCCTAGCGAAACCCAATTATGTGACTCGTAGCCCATCTCTTCCAGCAATTCGCGCTTGGCAGCCAGCAAAGGGTCTTCGCCCGGTTCAATGTAGCCGCCCACCGTTGCCAACGTAACCCCCTCAACGGCGTATTTGGTCTGGCGAAAGCACAGGAATTGCCCTTCTTCGGTTACTGCCAGCACGTTCACAAAATCGGGCGTGATTACCCAGGGCCATTGGGGTATGGTGCGCCCATCGGGTAGTTCTACGGTGTGGTCTTCCACCGTCAAAAACTTGCCGCGTTCCAGCACCTTTTCGCGTGAGAGTGTTTTCCAATTTTCCATGCTTAATCTTCCTTCAGAAATTGCAAATCTTCGGGGTCTTCCACCTCGAAAACGGTGTCGGTATCTGCATCATATCCGGCAACTAAAGTGGATTGTTCTTTTTCTTCGATTGTCAGTTCTCTATGGGGTAATTCGCTAAAAGCCCCATTATCAAAGGTTACGGTTACCGTTTGTTTGAGAATATTGCGCCCTACTACCGCGCCGCTACCATGCGCCCCGCACACCCTGTCGCCCACTTTTGGCATATTCTCTTTCATCTTTTCGTACATCGGGTGTTCGTAGCTGAGGCAGCATAGCAAACGACCGCATACCCCGGTTATTTTCGAGGGATTGAGCGGCAAATCTTGATCTTTGGCGGTCTTTATCGAGACCGGAGGAAATTCTGATGACCAAGTAGAGCAGCACAGCGTTTCACCGCATTTACCCACGCCCCCCACCAGTTTGGCTTTATCGCGCACCCCGATTTGTCTTAACTCAATGCGAGTGCGGAAGATGCTGGCAAGGTCGCGCACAAGTTGGCGAAAATCTACCCGTGTATCGGCGGTAAAAAAGAAAGTTACCTTGCTGCCATCGTAGTTCCATTCACACTCTACCAAGCGCATTGGGATGAGGTAAACTTTAACCCGCTCGGCGCATTTTACCAGCGAGTCTTTGTTACGGGCGCGATAGCTGAGTTGTCGATTTATATCATCCTCGTTGGCGATGCGCAAGATGGGCTTGAGCGGCTCGGCAAGTTGGCTGGCAACGATACTGCGCGGAGGCAAAACTACTCGCGCCATTTCAGTATTGCGCCCAACTTCAATTACCACCCAATCATCGGGTTTTAATTCAAGCTCTCCGGGGTCGAAGTATTGGAGTTTGCCGTTAGGCTTGAAACGCACCGCTACAGTGCGGAAAGTATCTTTATTTTGATTTTGTATATCTTGAGTTGTCATTTATTTCCCCCCGTTTCACCACATCTCATCGAACGAGGGTTATTGAGAAGCCCCCCCGAACGCTCCGAACCCGAACCCATTCCGGTAGGGGCGACGCTTGAGTCGCCCTTTATCCTGTGCTACCCAACTACGAACCCGGAACGTTATGATTTTGGCAATTTATTGATGAACAAATCGCCTAGAGCAAGGCGCGGCATCACATTTGCTTCGAGTTCAGCCTGTGCGTGGGTGATGCCTAAAAGCATATTTTTTATTTGGATGGGCGAGAAACGCCCTGCTTGCTCTTTTAAGGTATCCAGCTTATCCACATTGGATACATGCGTAGTTAGATTCTGGCGTACCAGCGCCAAATCTCGCCACCAACCCAACCAGATATTTAACATTACTAGCACCGAGTTACGCTTATTGCCCCCGCTTTGCCACTGGTAGGTAAGCTTGTCGGCAAAGGACAGCCTTATAAGACGGTCGGCGGGTAGAAGTTTTTCAAGGTGCATCAAGGCTTCATCGCGGTCGTTGATACGCTGTTTGGTGGAGTCTTTATACTCATCCAATGCCCAGCCGGGTCTTCCGGCAGACAATGCCGCGAGCATATGCGCCTCAGTTTTGCTTGCCCCTTCGCTTTGCAAGGCGTGGGCAATTTCCTCGCGTGGCACAGGGCGCAAATCTACGACTTGGCAACGGCTCACGATAGTGGGGAGCATTGGGCGATCGCTATCCGCCAGCAAAATCAAAACGGCGCGTTCGGGCGGTTCTTCCAGTGTTTTGAGGAAAGCGTTGGCGGCAGCCTTTTGAAATGTCTCCGCGTCCCGAATTATCATTATACGCCAGTTTATTTCATGGGGGGGGCGACTAACTTTATGGCTGATATAACGCACGGTGTCTATTTTCAGGTTTTGCCCGGCGTTACCCTCTTTGACTCCCTCGCTGCGGGTTTGCCAGTCCAGCCCGAAAGTAGTAACGTCGGCGTGTTTGTTTTCTTCGATGAGGCGACAGGGGCGACACTCCCCGCAATAGCGCAAGCCGTATTTTTTTGCAGGGGGGTTTTCGCAAGCAAGGGCGAGGGCAAAATCTAACGCCAACCTGAATTTGCCAACCCCTGCCGGACCTCGTACCAGATAGGCATGGGTAACTTTTTCGGTGTCTATGCAATTTTGCAGGAAACTAACTGCCCAACCGTGTCCAATCATATCAATGCCTGTTTTTTGCCAGCCACTCTTCCCATTCGGCGAAATCCCCGCCCACTGCTTTGATAATTTCGTGGCGGGTTGCATCGGGTAAGCGCACGAATAAGCCGCTTGCTTCGGCGGTAATCTCGCCTGTTTCAATGACTTGGATTCTACCGCGCATTTCCATTGCCCGTCCAGCATCGCGCACCAATTCGCCGCTGATACGCAATTTCTGACCCAATGGGGTCGGCTTGCGGAATTTTACTTCGAGCTTTCCGGTTGAAACCCACTTATCATAAAGGAAAGCTACCCTAGAAATGGTTTCATCTAAAAGGGTGGTAATGATGCCACCATGTAAGATACCGGGCCAACTCTGGTAGTATTCCGTTGGCGTAAATTCAGTCCAGACCTGCGTTTTGTTATTGTAGAAATCCAGCCGCAACCCGGCAGGATTATTTCTACCACACACAAAACAGAAATCTGAAGCGGGTTGACGCGAAACTTCGCCGGACTCTAGGTTGTTTATCACTTAAACTATTTCCTACGCTTAGCAGGGTCTCCGAATGCGCCCGGATTCGGTTTTTTCAAAGGTTCTACCGCTGCCTTGCGGGGTTTTTCTTCGACTGCTTTAGGTGGAAGCGGTTTGCCGTTCAAGCCAACCCGCTGACCGGGTTGTGGTACTGCGCTTGCGCCGGGTTTTTTCTCACCCGGTTTTTTCTCTATTTTTCTCTTGTCTTTGGTAATACGAGCGGCTTCGGTAGCTAATTCCTGCTCACGTTCCAACTGGATGCGCTTATGGGCGGGCATATTCAGCAATTCCAATGCTTCTGCCTGCTCTTCTTGCAGTAGTTGCCCAACCAGCAGTTTTTCTATTTCGATTTGTTCCTCTGCTGTCATGCTCAACTCGGTTTGCCATTGCCTTACCGCTTCGCGCAAATCACTAATCATACAGACCGGGAAACTCATTTCCGAAACGCTTTCAATGTTGGCGCGGGGGTTATTTAGCGCCACGATTCCATCGGTGGGAATATCAAAACCTTTTTGCTCGAACCAAGTGCGAAGCCGTTTGCATTGGCGGCTCAGTTCTTGGCTTGGATTTCCGATACCGGGTTCGCCGATAGCTCCGATAGAATTTACAAAGCCTCGTTTCATGCGGTAAAGGTCGCGCCCGGCTTTTAGTCTGCCCTGTTGCCCCTTCATATTAATAAGGATGATGCCCTGCGGTGTGACGAGCATATGCTCGATTGAGATTCCGGCGAAATTCAGGTAGTTGTAAAGGTGGTAGCGGGGAGGTGTGCTTTTAAGCTGTCTTTCAATATCCTGTTCTTCGGATAAGAGCCTATAACCACCGATAGCATGACGACGATTATTATAAGAGCCACGTTTACTTAGAAAAATTCCTAGAAAGAGCAAAGGATAGCCGAAGATGATGATAAAAAAAGCGCCCTGTGGGCTACTACCGACTATTAGTAGGGTTAGCATAGAGCCAACCAGCCCTGCTACACCCCCCCAGAACATTATGCGATTATTGCGGATTCGTTTCTTTAATTCGGCTTTATTGGTAACAACAAACACAGCCAGACTCCCGATTTAGTTTGATATAGAAAGCAACTACCCGCCGATTGCTTTAATTTTCTGGGGTAAAGTTGATTTTAGGCGTGCCGGGCGGAAATTCGGCATCAATCAATAAAGTCATGTTATGGCGGCGGGCAGGAGTGGCGGTATCCACCCATTTTTCAACTACTGCCTTGTTTTGCTGTTGCCAGGCAAGTAACGCTTGCCCACCTTTAGCCCACCAATTATTGTAGGCTTCACGACTTTCGTAAATCGTCATAGCCATAAATTTATTGACATCTTCGCCTTCCTGAATACGGAAAAGCTTTACGGATAGCACTCCCGGCACTTCCTTGTACTGGGGTAAAATCCCGTTTCTGGTTAATTCTTCTAGGTCACTAGCACGCGCTCCGGCGCGTACTTCCCAGATAACAATCGTGTAAAAATGACCTTCTGCCATTTGGAATCACCTCTTAGCCTCAGGACTCTCAGGTGTATATTTCTTGAAGATTAGACAAGCGTTTTGCCCGCCAAACCCAAAGGAATTACTCATTCCAATGTTGATTTTAAACGGTCTGGCGCGATTTGGTACATAGTCAAGGTCGCAGTCTGGGTCGGGATTGTCTAGGTTTATAGTAGGATGTATCAACTCTTCCTGCATCATAGTAATAGTCGCGATAGCTTCTACGCCTCCGGCACCGCCCAATAGATGCCCAATCATAGATTTGGTGCTGCTGATTGGAATCTGGTAGGCGTAATTTCCAAAGACCTTTTTTATTGCTACGGTTTCCATTTTATCATTTTTTTCGGTGCTGGTACCGTGAGCATTGATATAATCTATGTCGCGTGGAGCTAATCCGGCACGATGAATGGCGCGGCGCATTGCTCTGACTGCGCCGAAGGAGTCGGGGTCGGGGTCGGTCAGGTGGTACGCATCGTTGGTGGCGGCGAAACCGATTACTTCCGCATAAATTCGCGCTCCTCTTGCCTGCGCATGTTCCAGATTTTCCAGAACTACAATGCCTGCGCCTTCACTTGGAACGAACCCATCTCGTTCTCGGTCAAAGGGGCGGCTTGCCTGAGTAGGTCGTTCGTTATATTTGCTGCTCATCGCTCGCATAACGCTAAAACTGGCGAGTCCTAATTCGCTGATAGGAGCTTCACAACCGCCGGTAATCATTACTTCGGCATCCCCGCGCTTTATTACTTCTGCTGCTTCTCCGATAGATTGGGTGCTGCTGGCGCAAGCGGTTACTATCGTGCCGTTATAGCCTTTTATGCCCGCTTGCAAAGCAACCTGACTGCTGGACATGTTCGGCAAAATTATGGGTATAAAGAAGGGGCTAAGGCGCATACCGCCTTTTTCCAGTAGAGTACGTGCGCCCTGTTCAACTTCGGGAAAGGCGCAATTACCTACGCCAAGTAAAACCCCATAATCTTCGGCTACATCATGTTCTATTTTTAAGCCCGCATCTTTGATAGCTTGAAAACTGGCAGCAACAGCAAATTGGCTGGCTCTGGACATGCGCCGGGCATCTTTAGTATCTATATATTTCTTTGGATCCCACTCTTTTACTTCTCCGGCTATTTTGGTAGGATACCCATCGGTTTTACTAAGCGTCATAGGGGCAATACCGCTTTGCCCTTTGCGAAGCCCTGCCCAAAATTCTTCTACACTATAGCCTAGAGGGTTGATAGTGCCAAGTCCGGTAACTACTACACGGCGTTTTTCTTTCTCGCCAGAGCCGGTTAATACTACTGCGGGTTCTGTATCAATTATAGTGGTGGTTCCACTCATCTTTCCGAGGATGTCGTCCAGTAAACTATCAATTTTACTTTTTATATCATTATCTTCAGGATAATCGCGTTTATTTTCGAGCCGCGCCATATCAAGTCCTACTTGCGCTAGGCGACTTTTAAGCTCATTTATTTCAGTCTTGTTAAGGTTTCGCCATTTACCGCGTTCGTTGTCCATAAGGCTTTCGCCTCGGTCTCCTTTGCTAGAAATTTTTTTACCCCTACCCTGTAATTATTCGGAATTGCCGAATTATTGGAGGTTTAAGGTGTACTCTCCGAAATCTTCCAATATAACATTTTGGAGTTTTCAGAAAGATTATGGTATCAAGTATGGCTGTTACTTTAGCATAATCAAGTCACCTTAGCAAACAATATTAATGCCGTTCGGTATGATTAGGTTCACGGTGATTTCGGAAGAAGCGGGGCGGGTTTGGGTTCGGATGGGGGGACAATTGAGGGCAATAGACTTCTTCCACAAGAGGCGACCCTTAATTTGAGGGTAGTTTGCCAATGGTATCAGCCCTGCCCCATTATCAGTGCATTGCAAGAAACGTTTTTAGGTCGAACCTTGTCGCGTTTATCACAGAGAAGGAAAGGGAAGTGAGTTTAAGGGAACACCTAGCAGGTTTCCCATCTGCACCATCCTTTTGCTTTTTTGGCTTTAGCAATAACTTAAAAGAATTGATAATCGACCGCTTATCTTAATAAAATTTCATATAAAAAGTATTGTAATACCCAAATTGAATATGATAGAATACAGTGTTAGGCAAATAACAAGAAATTTGGGTTAATACCCTCAACAAGCTTTGCACAAGAATATTCTGGTTAATGGGTGCTTCTTGTCATAGCTGTGCTTAACGAGCCACTTCTTCGTCCTATGGGCTACCCTAAGCGTCGGTCTTAGTTGCTCTGACGCTGCCGGAATTGGGCGAATACAACCTGAAAGGTAATTGTATGTTATCTCATTCACATTTTGGAATAACTGAGCGCAAAGATGCTCATTTTTACGACCCTGTTGTCCGTCATCCTTCTACCACTGCCGGTTAGCGGGAGTGTGCTGTGAAAAGAGGTACGATAAAGAATGATCAATACCACCCAGAACTTCTACGAACATTTGCGTAGCCGTTTCGGGATTACTAATACAAGACTGAACGAGTTTCTACATATTGAGCGCAACCGTTTATTCTTCCGCGATATAGATCTTACCCACCTATCCCATGAGTGGGGGTCGCCTCTGGAAGTCGGTTATAATCCGATTATTTCAACTCAGATATCCAACATGCAGGGCTATTTTGCTCGCGCTTTCCACAATAACAGGTATCAAGGTAAGTTTACATATTGCTATGCCAGCAAAGCGGCGCAATATGAAGATTTGATTCGCACTGCTTTAACCTCTGGGGCGCACTATGAAACCAGTTCCCCTATGGATATTATGATGGCGCGTTTGCATTGGAAAGCAGGTAATTTACCCTCTGATCGCGTTATACTATGCAACGGCTTTAAAACCCAACAATACGTGGAAAATATTGCGAATTTGAAGCGCGAAGGCTTCAAGAATATTATTCCAATTATTGAATCTTTCGATGAAATTGAGACGCTACGGCGCACAGGCTTGAACTATGAAGTAGGTATTCGCCTGCGCGTAGATAAAAGCATACTACCTGATGGCGATTTCTCAAAAGTTACCTCCCGTTTTGGAATACCGCGCCACGAACTTGGTAAAGTGGCTACTGCAATAAGCCAGACTCCCGGCTTAACTCCGGTTATGTTCCATGCCATGATTGATACTCAGTGTATAGATCGTCAGGATTGGGTAAAGGCGTTATTACTATCATTCCGCAACTATTGTGACCTACGCCTGACCTATCCTACTATGCGTGCTTTCAATTTTGGCGGCGGAATGCCTGTACCTTACAGCCTTGATTTTCAATTTGATTATCAGGCGTTTGCGAACGAGCTAACCGCCGGAATTATGGAAATGTGCGCTCAGTACGAAATCCCGCATCCCGATATTTATGGCGAATTTGGGCGTTATACTGCCGCAGCTTATGGATTTGACCTTTACAAAGTGGAACTAGTCAAGTCCTCCCATAAATCGGATGTAAGCTGGTATGTAATCAATGGCTCGCTCATGTCCAGTTTGCCGGATACATGGGCGCTTAAGCAGCAATTTATCATCTTACCTCTAACCCATTTTGATCGTCCGGTGCGTAAAGTGTGGCTGAGCGGTATGACCTGCGATTCTGATGATGTATATAAATCAGGAGAAGAGGACGATGCCGTAATGCTGCCGGAACTCTATCCGGGTGAAACATTGACCATCGGAGTCTTTATGACTGGGGCTTATCAGGATATGCTTTCGGGTATCGGCGGTGTTCATCATTGCTTGCTGCCGGAACCATCCGAACTGGTAATAGAAGAATCTCCAGTTACAGGAGCTTACGAGTATCGCTGTACTGCGCCTTCCCAAAGTCTAAAAGCAATGGCTTCATTGCTAGGCTATCACAAATACATGCCATTGCTGGAAGAAAAAGCGCATCCTGCGCCTCAACTGGCGACGGTAAATTCGGGCAAAACCCGCGAGAATAGTATTTTTTCTTTTGGAAACCTGCATAAAGCAAGGCGCAGAGTTTTATCTTTGGTTGCTAACAGTCTGCTGAACTAGGAAGTATAATTAGGAAGTATAATCCGAAGATGCTCTCTGCTTAAACGAGTTGAGAGCATTTTTTATTTTTCGATAATGCTAGGCATTGTAACCATAAGCGGTTGGGTAGTTACCTGTGGCATGGCGCTATTGGGAATTAATAGTTTAATGGTAGTTCCCTGCCCCAACTTGGAGGAAAGTTCGTATTGAGCATTGATTAAACGCGCCCGTTCACGCATGTTGAGCAAACCGAAGCTCCCACGTTCAATGTAATTTTTTGCAGTCGCTTCGCTATCAAAACCTTTGCCATCATCCCGGACGGTTACAATGGTCTGTATATCATTGTGAGACAAGCTTATCCAGACATTATTTGGCTGAGCGTGCTTCCGAATATTGTTAATAGCTTCCTGTATTATTATAAAAACGGTCGCCTCCGTATTGTAGGGTAGGCGAAGTGCGCTTTCGGTTTCAGTTTCCCCAAAACCTTCCACAATGAGGTGAGTTTCCCAACCCTCGGTTTGCAATTTTTCCACGTAAGCTTCAAGGGTAGGAATAAGCCCTTTAGTTTCCAGCATTAACGGTCGCAAGCCGAACATCATAGTACGAATATCTTTGGCGGCTTGTTGCGCCACTCTCTCCATATCGGTCAATTCTTTGAGTAAACGGGTTTCCTCGTTGCCTGCTTGGTACAATTTTTTGATAAAATTGGAGCGCATCGCCAGACCTGCCATAACCTGTGCGGGACCATCATGTAAATCACGCCCTAACTCACGGCGCACTTCTTCTTCTTTAGCGATGATTTTATCTCGTTCATCCTTAAGATCGGAATAAAGCTGGGCATTTTCAATAGCGATTGCGGATTGCGCTGCCAGTGTTAACAACAAAGCAAGGTCATTGGGGTTGAAAGAACCGCCATCTTGTTTGTTAATGACCTCAATTACGCCGATTGTTTTTTCACGTACAATCATGGGGGCGCACATAATTGAGCGAGTACGGAAACCCGTCTTGTTATCTACACTTTGATTAAAGCGACGATCTTTGGTTACATCGTTTACGATAACCGGTTCTCCGATTCTTGCCACATAGCCACTAATGCCTTCGCTCATAGGCTGTCGCATCTGTTTCAGTTCATTTCCTGCTTCTCCGGTTGGGATACTGAAAACCAGTTCATTGGTAGCGCGGTCTAGGAGCATTAGGGTACAGGCATCCGAATGTAACATCTGGGCGGTGGTGTCCATAATTT
The DNA here is from genome assembly GCF_037138995.1 of Candidatus Chlorohelix sp. Classification (NCBI taxonomy): domain Bacteria; kingdom Bacillati; phylum Chloroflexota; class Chloroflexia; order Candidatus Chloroheliales; family Candidatus Chloroheliaceae; genus Candidatus Chlorohelix; species Candidatus Chlorohelix sp. Next base: position 20,946 of record NZ_JBAXHI010000024.1, read on the forward strand.
GCCGTAGCAGATCGGAGAGATCCCGATTTTGGGTAATAGCAGTTGCTACATCGTTCAACAATACTAAATCTTCGAGGCGGCGCGACATATTAGTAAGGGAACGCAAGCTCGACCAAGCGTTTGCGGTAGCGCGGCAATATGCCACCAAATTAGGTAAGTCGGAAGTGCTTATTGTAAGGCTGATAGTGCCGCCCGGATCGGTGCGAGGCATTAGCAATAGCACCACCCCCATAGGTTGTATGGAGTTGGGATTGCCTAGCGGCAGCGTCAGAATACGCCGGGTCTGCTCTTGTGAGAATGACATTTCGTAAAGGGTGGGCAACTTGGGAACCCAACTACTGAGAGGGTTCTGCTCGGAAATGGGAATTTCCTGATTCAACTGGCTTTGCGCTTTAGCAGCTTTAATGCTTAAAAAATAGCGCAATAAACCCACCTCACCGCCTGCTTCTCGCCCTTCATCGTAATCGAAAAAGATAACCATACCCGTATCGGTACGACCAATTCTTAATCCTTCGTTAAGAGAGGCTTGCAGTAAGGAACTGGGAACCTGTAGCAAAGGCAGATTTGTAAGATATTCAATTAAATGCGAGGTGTTGAACATCTGAAAATCTAGCGCAAAATGAGCAAACTTGCCTAGAAAATGGCTCGCCCTATCCGCACTAGTGTTGCCCCTTCTTCAATTGCTATTTCAAAATCATTAGTCATACCCATCGAAAGTTCCTTCCAATGTGGAATTGTAACATCATTTCTAATTTTATCAAATAGAACGCTTAATCCTTTAAAAACATGGCGGGTTTCTTCGGGTGCAGCTACATACGGAGCCATAGTCATTAAACCACGTAGCTGCAAATGGGGTAAAGCGAATAGCCGCTCGATTTGAGACTCAAGTTCGACCACATTGAAACCATGTTTGCTGGACTCTCCTGAAATATTAACCTCCAGTAGAATCGGCATAATTTTGCCCTGTTCGTCACAATGTTGATCCAATACTTCGGCTAACCGAAGGCTATCCACCGAATGAATCATGTCGAAAAGGGCAACGGCACGTTTGGCTTTATTGGTTTGTAAATGTCCAATAAGGTGTAATCGTGCCGTACCGGGAGTATAAGGCAGTGGGGTAAACTTTTCTTCGGCATCGCCTATCCGGTTTTCGCCGAAGTCTAACAAGTCTAGGCGGCAGGCTTCTTCAACCATCTCACGGCTGACTGTTTTTGTAACGCCAACCAGCGTAATTTCTTCAGGCTTGCGCCCCGCTCGAAGCGCTGCTCTGCTGATACGCTTTCTAACTCGTTCCAGTTTATCTGCTAGGGAATCCGACATTTTTCTTCAGGCTCAACCCATTTTCTTGCCACAACTAGGGCAGAATTTAGCTCCCGCGGGGACTTTTGAGCCACATTCGGTACAGAACTGTTCTTGCGGTACAAGGTTATAGCCACAATTTGGACAGAATTTTGCGCCACCCGTATTTGTGCCACAGCTAGGGCAGGTTACCACCTGCTTTTGTTGCAGGTTTACATCGCTGACAAAATCGGTAGCCATTGCCTTTTCACGGATTTGTTGCACAAAAGCCTCTGATTTGGCAACCTCTATTTCGCCCTCTTTTTTAGGAGCGCAGTTGACGCACATGCCAACTTCCTGATTCCAACAAACTTCTTTGCAGACCCAAGTTCCGCAACGTTGGCATTGGTTAAATAACGGCTTCAACTCAGTTATAGCAACGTTAAAAGCGTCATCTCGCGCTTTTCCACGTGTTAGACGATCCACTTCATCTGAACCGCTCGCAACCCTGCCAAATACTCCGCCAAACACATTGCCTAACCCACGTACAATTTCACCGGCTGCTCCCAATTTATTAGCTCGAAACTGGCTCATAAAACCGTTGCCGCAGCGGTCGCAGAAAAATTCAAACTGGAAACCGACATCTGTACTATGATCAGAGTAATTACGGGTGAATGGAATTGGAGGCATGCTTATTATCTCCTTTTGCAGGAACTGTCGATTATAATCAATTTTTGATGCGACAGGCGCTCATTGTGCAGAATAGTTCTTGTCCGAAGAACTATTCATTTTTATCACATGAACGATTCATACTCGCATAATAACATTGCACTTAAGCTATTGCAATAATTTTAATAGGTAGTGGGAAACCTAGTAGCCTAGCCTTTTTAAATCCTAACTCGGTTATAAAACAGCTTGAAACAAAACTATAGCGCTTCATCGAGTAATGGTGTAATCTTGCGCCAGTCGAAATGATTTGCAACAAACGCTCTTCCATTTGTGGCAAGTTCATTTTTCAAAGAAGGGTTTTGCAATAGGCGTATTGTTGCTGCGCTAAATTCTTGCGGATTATTAGCGATTAGCGCCTCTTTGCCGGGGGTTATCGGTATGCCGTCTGCTCCCATCGTGGTAGTTAATACCGCTTTGCCCATTGCCAACGCTTCCAGCACTTTAAATCGCACACCGCCCCCCATTCGCATCGGAACGATGTATAGCTCTGCTTCCCGCACAAATGGACGCGCATCCGGCACTTGCCCGGTTACAGTGATTCCGGGTAAGTTCGCCAACGCTTGTACTGCTGGAGCGGGTCTGCGCCCGACTATGTAGAAGGTTGCTTCGGGTTTTGCCAGCCTAATTTTGCTCCATATCTCATTAGCAAACCAAACCACCGCATCCACATTTGGTCTGAAATCCATTGAACCGGTAAAAACCAATCGTTTTGGCAACTCTACGGCAGTAGGGTCAGGTGCATATTCTTCAAGGTCTATCCCGTTTGGAATTACCTTGATTTGTGCATCTGGGGATAGACTGAGCAGTGCCTTGCGGTCATTATCGCTCACTGCAATTGCAGCATCAAAGAAGCCCAAAGCCTCAGATTCATATTTATTCAAACGTTGTGTTTGGATATAGCTGTAAAGCGCGGTAGGGTAACGGCGCAAGCCTGTTTTGAAGTCGCTCTCATAAGCGCGTTTCTGCAATAAATACTCAGCATTATGCTCATCTAAAACCAGTTTTGGGCGCGAAATACCCGAATTTTTGAAAAGCTCATGCACGAATGGCGCAAGTTCCAACGCCTCACACAGTAAAACATCCGGTTTAAATTCTGTAACCAAGCGGTTGAGCTTTTCCTGAAAATGGGATGAAACCAAACGCAATGCCAAATCAGGTAAAGGATTCAGCGCAAGGCTTTGTACTCGCTTTATTTTCGAGCGAACCGGAGGGTGTGCTACAAATTCTACTCGTGTGCAATATTTGGAAAGTTCGGCATAGGCAGCCTCGTGACTTTCTTCGATTTCTTCAGGGCGGACAAAGCTGAGTAAGGCGATGTTGTATTTGCCGGTTGCGCCAAGATATTTGATAAAGTTATAATTGCGAATTGGCGCCCCTTGGTCAGGTGGGAAAGGGTTTTGAGGGGTCAGAATCAGAATTTTGCGTGACATTATTTACCCGCCAAAAAACCAATGTAGTAAGTGAGGCAAGAAAATTACCAGCCCTACCCCAACTGAGAACATTGCTGATACCAGTACCGCTCCTGCCGCCGCATCCTTTGCCACTTTTGCCAAATGATGGTATTCAAGAGTGTGCATATCCACGATGGCTTCTGCAACAGTATTTACCATTTCGAGGCTGTAAACCAGCGCCATAATTGTTAGCAGGCAAGCCCATTCCACTAAGGTAACACCAAGTAGGCAACCCACTATTACAACAGCTATGCCTACTAACAGATGTACCCGCATGTTGCGCTGCGTTCGTAAAACATACCAGATACCTTGCCAAGCATAGTAAAAGCTTTTGAAAAAAGTAGCACGCTTAACCTGAGGAGCGCTAGGCTTATTTGCCTGTTTCATTTCTACTTTCCGTCCAGAGTTTTCGAGGCAATTTCTTCTTTAGCTCGCATTACCTCACGATCGGCATCTTTTTCATGGTCGTAGCCTAGTAAGTGGAATACGCCATGAATAACCAATTCTTGCACTTCGCGAGTGACGCTATTTCCAAACTCAGGCGCTTGTCGCTCCGCTTGCGGATATGAGATGATAATGTCTCCCAGATAGCGGGTTGCTTGTGCGTCAGGAGGGAGCGCAAAAATGCTATTTTCCTGCGATTCTTCTGCCGCAAAACTCAATACATCTGTAGTATTGTCAACGTTGCGGTAGCTATTATTGAGTTGGCGCACTTCCTCATCATCGCTAATTGCTACCGATAATTCGATAGATTGATTCTCAAGACCCTCGGCGTATAGCACAGCAGTAGCGGCAGCAATTACTTCCGTGTGGTTCAGTTGCGTTTCAAATTGCTCGGCTATATCACAATGTATCAAGAAATTTTCACTTAAAGAAATCACTTTTTTACTCTTCTGTATTTTGTTGTACCCGATTTATGCGCTGTCCTGCTCCACCAATTCCCCCTGTACCTTTACGTTGGTTATTATTACCGTTTGTTTTTGGGTTATCTATCTCAGGCGGCATAGTGGATTCTTTTTCAATATAACCGCTATCGGCGGCTCCTTCAGTAAGGGTGGGAACAGGTTTATCAGGGGACAACTCTATCACCGTAGCTGTAACTATTTTGTTTTCTGCTCCAACTTTAGTATCAAGTTGTTCATTATAATCTACGCGAGGGTGGTAAATGCTGGTTAATTGCTCAATGAATTGCTGTCGGGTGCGCTCGATTTCTCGCAATGTCAGGTCACATTCATCAAGTTGATTATCCTTAACACGGTCATCGAATATTTTATTTACAACTTCAGTAATGCTAAGCGACTTTTTTAAGTCCGATTCAGGTTTGATTACCTGCACTTCTGGCGTTTTGCCGGTGAGTATTCGCCCACTTTGCACATTGGCGCGTACAGCCGCTTCACAACCATCCGCCAGCATAACCAATGCCGCGATTTTGGTTTGAGGTTTAGGTCCCGGATAACGAAAATCCAACTCCTCCATATCCAAACCCATTTGCAGTGCCTTGTTATAGAAATAGCTGATAACGCAGGTTCCATGATGCTGTTGAATGATGTCCACTACCCGCTCTGGCAAGTTGTGTTCTTTTGCTAATTCTATGCCATACTCTACGTGGCGTTTTATTATTCGCACACTCTCACGCGGGTCAAGCGTGTCATGAATATTGGGACGATTGCCCTGATTGTCTATAAAGTAATTAGGACATTCAAGTTTGCCGATGTCGTGGTAGTATGCGCTTACTCTTGCCAGTAAAGAATCACCTTCTAATCGTTCGGCAGCCTGTTCCGCCAAACTACCTACCAGCATGCTGTGGTGGTATGTGCCGGGCGCATCTCGCATCAACTGACGTAACAAGGGTTGGTTGGGGTGTGAAAGTTCCATTAGGACAATTGGAGAGGTTACACCAAGCGCCCTTCCCAATACGCTAAAAGTAAAGAAGGCAAGGCTCGCGCTTAATAGCCCGTTTACCAAACTGAAGATTAGCAATAGACCGATATTGCCCGGTTGTATATTGCCTAGAATAAGCGTGTAGAAAAGACCTGCCAGAAATTGAATGCCTGCGCTGGCAACTCCCGCAAAGGCGAAATATATGGTACGTTCAGCTTTCCATAAGGTTAGCGCTCCTACCAGACCGCCACAGAAATATACCAGCATTAGCTCAGGCGATTTTCCTTCCAACCCTGCTACCAACGCAGGTATTAACGCCACCATTAGCCCTACATTGATATTTATCAACGTAGTAACCGACATGCTGATTCCGGCGATGGGTAAAAGATATGGCAGCAAACTATGGTCGGAAGTGTCCACCAGTAAACGAATACCGATAGCCGCCAATATCATAGAAAAGGTTATGAAGCCTAATATTTTGTAATTTTTCCATAGGGTGTTATAAATTACGCCTATATAGCTACATAACAGAAAGAGTAAAAGCGCAATTACCCCAACCACTCCGAAAATATAAGTCCATTCATTTAGGCTGTTCCTTAGTCCATAACGTTCCATGCTTTCGACATGGATAGGTTGGATTAGCTCGCCTTTTCTGACTATAACTTGCCCCTTTGTAAGATTCTGAGTAACCGATTGGGTGCTTTCTCTTGCCAGAATCTGGTTTCGTTTGGTGGCTTCTATATCAAGGATTGCGTTGGAAACAATAAAGGGGCGGACTAAAGCTACTACCAAACGACGGTCTTGAATATTTAGCTGTGCAAAGGTTGTGGGTAAACTGGAAGGGTTACTGACTTCAAGATTTAGCCGATTTAGTTCCTCGCTGAGTTTGCCGGGTATAATCTGGCGGCTCATAACAGTATTGAAGGTGCTGCGAACTTCTGCGGATACACTATCCCAATCACCTGCACTAAGTGAAGCAAGCGCACTCAGGTCCTCTTCTGCTAAGCGTGCATTAACGATTTGGGACTGAATCTTCATAGAGGCAAAAGCCAGCGGACCGGTACTTCTGGCAGCAGTTATGAGGTCAAGTACAGTCAGCATCGCATTCCGCTGGTTGGAGATGCTTACTTCGTCACGCTTGTAAACGTTGTTGGTTGGGTTATCTGCGTTGAGTTCACGCGCCTCATCCGTTAGGATTTTACTGCTATAGCTGAGGTTACGCGGTGCTACTACGTCATCAAGCGCTACCTCACCGGCGGATTGCTTATAAACCGCTTTTACATCAACCTGCCATAGCAGTGCAATAGCTATACCGGTGAGGCTGAAAAAAGCAAAGATAAACGCGGTCAAGCGACGCGCCAACAAGGATCTATCTGTAAGATTAATTAGCAATTTTAGCCAGATATTTTTTGAGCCGTTTCTTTTAATATTTGGGGTAAATTTAAGTTCAGCGGTATCCTTTTCTGCTAGATTCTGCTTACTCTTTGTTTTGGAAGGTGATTTAGTTTTTTTCTGCTGGTCGGGTTTCTGCTTACTTTTTTTCAATAAGCTCATATTTTTACCTAGATTTTGGAAATTTTATTTGGTTACATTTTCGACTTCAATTTATCCCGACGCAGCCTTATTTTATCGTAACATGAGGCAAACTACAACACAATAAAAAGACGCCGCAAGTTAGCGACGTCGTGGCTTTTATCAAAAAGAAGTTGTTAGGTTAAACTGTTTGTAGCGCGGATGCTTCCGGTTGATTTTGCTTGAATAAATGGTACACCAGCGCGTATTCAAGGCTATCTGCCAGCGCAAACCAACTAGCTTCAATCACGTTAGTGCTACTACCAACGGTCTGCCAGATTTCATGCCCATCGGTGCTGGTAATAGTCACTCGGATACCGCTGGCAGTGCCATCTTCATTTACCACCCGCACCTTATAATCAGTCAATCGTACTGCATCAAGTTGAGGGTAATATATTACAAGCGCCTTGCGTAACGCCGCGTCCAGCGCATTAACTGGTCCATTTCCATCTGCAACGGTATGCAACATATTTCCAGCAATTTGCAATTTGACTGTTGCCTCACTTAGCAAGCCTTCACTGCTGCTGGCACGCCGCTCTGATAATACCAACATATCCCTTAACTCAAATGGGGCGGTGTAACCCGGTTGAGTGCGCCACATTATCAATTCGATGCTTGCTTCAGCATTTTCAAAGTGGAATCCGCGATTTTCAAGTTGCTTTATCTGTTCGATTACTTCTTTTACTTCGGCATCACCCTTGTGCATCTGCAAGCCAAGCTGATAGGCTTTATGCAAAACATTGCTTTGCCCGCTCAGTTCCGAGATTAGGACGCGCTGGCTATTCCCAACACTTTCAGGCACGATATGCTCATAGGTGCGGCGATCCTTCATAACTGCATCTACATGCACTCCACCCTTATGGGCAAAGGCGCTGCGACCCACAAACGGCAACTGATTATTGTGCGACAAATTCGCCACTTCTGCCACATATCGGGAGATTTCGGTCAAGTTTGCGAGATTGCCTTCTGGCAAGCAGTGGTAGCCCATCTTTAATTCAAGGTTGGGCAATACAGAACACAGACTAGCGTTACCGCAGCGTTCACCGTAGCCATTGATAGTACCCTGCACTTGCTCTGCGCCGTTCCGAACGGCAGTAAGGGTATTGGCACATGCCAAATCGCCATCGTTATGCACGTGAATGCCTAAACGGGCATTGGGGATAGTCTCTTTCACTCGTGCAAGTATTACTGGCACTTCTTCGGTCAGCAAACCTCCGTTAGTATCACACAGCACCACCCAATCTGCGCCCGCAGCGTGGGCTTGGCGTAGTGTTTCCAGCGCATAATCCGGGTTTGCTTTGTAACCATCAAAGAAATGCTCTGCATCGTACACTACCTCACGTCCGGCTTTTTTCAAGTAGGCGACACTATCCGAAATCATCTTCAGATTTTCTTCGAGGGTAGTACCCAAAGCGCGAATTACATGCAAATCCCAAGTTTTTCCAAAAATTGTTATTACCGGCGTTTTGGCTTCAATCAGCAAACGCAGGTTGTTATCATCTTCCGGCAAAACATTGGCGCGGCGAGTGCTGCCAAAAGCGGAGAGTTTTGCATTTTTTAGCTGCAATTCGCCTGCTGCCGCCCGTGCAAAAAACTCCTCATCTTTAGGGTTGCTGCCGGGCCAGCCCGCTTCTATATAGGCAAGACCGAGCATTTCATCCAGCTTTTTTACCAGATTTAGCTTATCTTCTACCGAAAAGCTCAAGCCTTCGCCCTGACTGCCGTCACGCAGGGTTGTATCGTAAACCACTATTCGTTTATCTTCCAACATTGTCTGATTCTCCATTTCCAGCCGGGTCAGGCTGAGTGATAAATTTACAATTCCCCTAGGGTCACAATTAAATGTAAGAATCAGCCAATTTCCGCGCCGACCACCGGACTAAAAGCCCTACTCAAGGCTTCTAGCGGGATGATCGGCGCTAAACAATTTCCTTTTTCAACTTCTCTAAGCATTTTGCCTCTATTTCGTGCTACATATTCTCTATCAGGTCTTTTGCTTGAGTCAGACAAGGGGCTAAAGCCCCCTGCCTTTATACTAAAATTATTTATTTTAGCGTGTGACTTTAGCGCGAACTCGCTCAGCTACAGCATCACCCATCTGGATAGTATTAAGTTTGGTAGTGCCGGTCTGATAAAGGTCGGGAGTACGCAAGCCATCATTAAGGGCTTGCTCGATAGCCTCCTCAATTGCAGAAGCCTCTTTTTCCAGACCAAAGGTAGAACGCAGCAACATTGCCACGCACCCAATCGCTGCTAACGGATTGGCAATGCCCTGTCCGGTGATGTCGGGGGCTGTGCCGTGAATCGGCTCATACATGCCGTATTGCCCGCCGTATTCATTGCGGCGCGTTCCAAGACTGGCGCTTGCCAGCAAACCCATCGAGCCTGCCAACATCGAGGCTTCATCGGTGAGGATGTCGCCGAACATGTTTTCAGTTACAATCACGTCAAAGGCAGAGGGTTTGCGAATCAGGTTCATTGCCGTAGCGTCCACTAACAAATGCTCTAGTGCAATATCGGGGTATTCTTGCCCTACTTCAGTGGCTACTTCACGCCACAAACGGCTGGTATGCAATACGTTTGCCTTATCAACTGAGGTAACAAGTTTCTTGCCGTTGCGCTGCCGTGCCAATTCAAAGGCAGTTCGCACGATGCGGCTGATTTCCTGCTCACTATAGGGCAGGGTGTCAATGGCTTTGCGTCCTTCGGCATCGGTGTAGCGTTCTGCTGGTTTCCCGAAATACAGTCCTCCGGTTAATTCGCGCACCACCACCATGTCAACGCCTGCCAGCACTTCCGGTTTCAGGTTGCTGGCGTTTTGCAAAGCCGGCAGGTTTTTAACCGGGCGAAGATTGGCGTAAAGCTCGAAACCCTTACGCAGCCGGAACAAAGCCAATTCCGGGCGTTTGTCCATCGGCGCATTGTCGAATTTAGGTAAACCTACCGCGCCAAAGAGAATTGCATCGGCGCGATTGCACATTTCCATCGCTGAGTCTGAGATTGGCACACCTTCTGCATCAAGAGCAGCGCCACCCACCAATCCAAATTCGGTATCCAGCGTATGCCCAAACTCCTCGGCTACTACCTCAAAAACTTTAAGTGCTTCTTCTGTTACTTCCTGACCTATTCCGTCACCGGGTAGTACCGCAATCTTGAAGTTCATTGAACAATCCTTGTATTAGAAATATAAATGCAGCATACAGGAATCGCTTAGTCTGATGGTAGCAGTTCCTGTATCTTCTAGTTTGTTATCTTCCGAAAGCGCGGCTCGTTCCGGCAAGCGGTCCGAACTCATCGCGGCGATAGGGGTCTGCGCCCGATTCATCAGCAAATTCGCCCATTTCCACAAAACGATTAACCGCTTGCAGGTAAGCGCGGGCTGAAGCCACAATTATATCGGTGTGTGCGCCATGTCCGCTAACTGTGCGTCCCTTGTATGATACCTTGATTGCCACCTCACCCATTGAGTCAATGCCCTTGGTTATAGCGGTAATATTGAACTCGCTGAGAACGCAGTGTACACCGGTAATGCGATTGATAGCAGCGCAAACCGCATCTACCGGCCCGTCTCCCGTAGCCGAGTCGGTTACAATCGTACCATCGGGCGCAACTAATTTGACAGTTGCAGTAGGAATAGACTTGTCGCCAGAGGTAGCCTGAATTTGTTCAAGTCGGAACATAGTTTTATTCTCGTTCTGAACCTGATCAATCACCAATGCCTCAAGTTCGCGGTCGGTGACAGACTTCTTGCGGTCACACAATTGTTTGAACTCAAAGAAAGCGCGGTTTAATTCCTCACCTTCCAAATAGTAGCCTAAATCTTGCAGCTTTTTCTTGAAAGCATGTCGTCCGCTATGCTTGCCCAATACCAGATTGGTATCACCTGCGCCTACTGCGGAGGCATCCATGATTTCGTAGGTGCGTCGTTCTTTCAACATACCGTCCTGATGAATACCGCTCTCATGGGCAAAGGCATTTGAACCTACAATTGCTTTGTTGGGCTGCACCATGATACCGGTAAAAGAGCTTACCATCCGGCTCGTTTTCTGGATTTGCCCTATATCTACGCCAGTCCACAGGTTAAAGAAATCGCCGCGCGTGTTAAGCGCCATCACGATTTCTTCCAGCGCGGCATTTCCGGCGCGTTCACCGATACCGTTGATAGTGCATTCAACTTGTCTTGCGCCAGCGCGAAGGGTAGTCAGGCTGTTGGCAACTGCCATTCCCAAATCGTTGTGGCAATGAACCGAGATAATAACGTTCTCGATACCTTTTACCTGCGCCTTGACTGTCAAAATCATATTCTCGTATTCGTTAGGAGTGGTATAGCCCACCGTATCTGGTAGGTTCACGGTAGTAGCGCCGGCATCTACCGCTGCTTGAATCATTTGGCAAAGATAATCAAGCTCGGAACGGGTCGCATCCTGTGCGCTGAATTCAATATCGTCACAATATTGTTTGGCGTGTGCTACCATTTCGCGAGTTTGCGCCAACGCTTCTTCACGGGTAAGTTTGAAAAGATGTTGGAGATGAATATCCGAACTGGAGATAAAAACGTGAATACGGGGTTTGTCGGAATGTTTGACGGCTTCCCAGCAGCGGTCAATATCCTGAGCGCGGGCGCGGGCGAGACCAGCGATAGTGGGACCTTTTACTTCCTGTGCAATGCGCTTTACCGCCTCGAAATCGCCTTCGCTGCTAATCGGAAAACCGGCTTCGATTACATCCACACCCAAACGCGCCAATTGCTTGGCAATTTCGATTTTTTCATCCGCGTTCATAGTTGCGCCGGGCGATTGCTCCCCATCGCGCAGGGTGGTATCGAAAATGATTACACGATTGGCTTTATCGTGGCTCACTACCCCGCTCTCTCCGCTCTGACTACTCATCTTATCCTCCATTTATTTACAGGCGAAAGCGCTCTGAAAAGAACCAGAGCGCTATTACCTTGTGTTTGTTACTTTGCGTTCAACCAACTCATCATTGCACGCAATTCTTTGCCGACCTTCTCAATAGGATGCTCTCTCTCCACTCTACGCAGCGCTTGGAAGGAAGCTTTGCCGGACTGATTTTCCAAAATAAATTCTTTGGCAAACTGTCCGTTCTGAATTTCTCGCAATATCCGCCTCATTTCGGCACGAGTTTCATCATTTACGATGCGCGGTCCGCGGGTATAATCGCCATATTCAGCGGTATCGCTGATGCTGAAACGCATATATTCCAGCCCGCCCTTGTACATCAGATCCACAATCAGCTTAAGCTCGTGCAAGCACTCAAAATAAGCTGCCTCCGGTTGGTATCCGGCTTCTACAAGGGTTTCAAAACCGGCTTTGGTCAAGGCTGCCAGACCACCGCACAATACCGCTTGCTCTCCAAAGAGGTCGGTCTCGGTTTCTTCCTTGAAAGTGGTTTCAAGTACGCCGGCGCGAGCCGCTCCGATACCACGCGCATAAGCCAGCGCTTGCTGTTTGGCTTGTCCGGTGTAATCCTGCTGAACTGCTACCAATGCTGGAACGCCTCCACCTTCTACATACACGCTGCGTACCAAATGTCCCGGTCCTTTGGGCGCAATCATTGATACGTCCACGAACGAGGGCGGCAACACTTGGTTGAAGTGGATGTTAAAGCCGTGAGCAAACATCAGAGTGTCGCCATCTTTCAAGCCCGGCTTGATGTCCTGTTCGTAAACCGCACGTTGGGTCTGATCGGGCAGAAGTATCATGATAACATCTGCTTCCGCCGATGCTTCCGCCACGGTTTTAACAGGAAGATGTTTTGCGGCTTCTTCCCAGCTTTTGCTGCCTTTGTAAAGACCGATACGCACGTCACAACCGCTTTCGTGCAAGTTCAACGCATGCGCGTGACCTTGGCTACCGTAACCGATAATTGCTACCTTTTTGTTTTTTATAAGGTCAAAATTCGCATCTTTGTCGTAATAGAGCCTCGCCATTATCTCCTCCTCAAAGGTTTCGGCTATTGGCATTCAGGTTTATTACCGTTCATAAATAAAACTGCCTTCATGCCCGTTGGTTCCGTAACCTGAATCCACAACCCGAACCTAGTAAACGTTATCCCAGATATTGTCGTGTGATGGTTTCCAAGTAACTAATCGATCATATGCCCGTTGCATCAGGTTTGGTACACGTTCTTGAGCTTCGGTTCGATTGGAAGTACCGATTCGTTCTACGAAGAAATGAGTATCACCTTCGTATAACTCGTAGGCGGCTTCGATACATATTCTAACCAAATCCTCGCTTGCGTCTGCCACAATCATAATGCGACGACCTTTGTTCTCGATGTTATCGAGTCTGCAAGAATAATAGACAGAAGCATTGAGCTGCTGAATATGGCTAAGAGCGTCCTGCAGTTCGCCCTTAATAAATCTATCCAAAGCATTTTCAGCTTCCAGCGTATTCACCTGAGTGATTGCGTAGGTTGATCCCATTTTTCTCGAACTCCTCTCATACTACACAGTGTTTTGAAACTATTGTTTGAAATCGGTAGTCCTCACAACTGCCAGTTTCTTAACTTAAATTGCTCCTGCTACAGAGGATCCTCGCAACATGGCTACGCTGCCAGTTCGAACGCTTTCTTTGATACCATAACGCCTTAACAGACTGAACAGGCGATCAACTTCATCTTCCGGTCCGGTAGATTCAAGGGTTATGCTATCGGGGGCTACATCCAGTACCCGTGCTTTAAAGATTTCGGCAAACTGCATAATTTCAGCCCGGCTTTCAGGCTTGTCGGCGGTGACTTTTATTAGCGCCATTTCACGGATAATACTTTGCTCGGCGGTGACATCGGTTACTTTAACTACTTCCAGTACCTTGTAAAGATGTTTAACCATCTGCTCGACCTCATTGTCTTCACCGGCAACGGTCAAGGTCATACGGCTAAGATTGGCTTCTTCGGTATGTCCCACGCTCAGGCTTTCAATGTTGAAGCTGCGTCTTCGGAACATGCTCACCACCCGATTCAATGCGCCCGGCTCGTCTTCCAACAGCACAACCAACGTATGCTTAATTCCGGGCTTTGCAGTTATAGTAGGCATTCTGGCTTCCTTATATATTCCAGTATCCCCCTCACCCATGCAAGTGAGGGGATAGAGTTAATTAAGCTTCGGTAATAGCATCCAGGTTTGAACCACCCGGAGGAACCATTGGGAATACGTTTTCACCTTGCGGGATAATGAAATCAATCAACGTCGGACCGTCCCAATCGTTGGCTTCTTGAATGGTGCGAGCTACTTCATCGCGGTGGGTTACGCGCCAAGCACGCACGCCGAAGGCTTCCGCCAGTTTAACGAAGTCTGGTCCTGTGATTGGGGTGCTATGGTAGCGTCCATCATAGAACACCTGCTGCCACTGCCGAATCATTCCTAACACGCCGTTGTTAAGTATGGCTATTTTGACGTTGATTTTTTCCTGTACACAGGTGGCAAGTTCCTGCATATTCATTTGGAAACCGCCATCACCTGTTACCGTCCACACTGGCACATTCTCTCCCAAAGCCATTTTTGCGCCCATCGCGCTTGGCAAGCCAAAGCCCATCGTACCTAAACCGCCGCTGCTAATCAAGGAATTAGCCTTGCGGAAGTTGAAGTGTTGCGCCACATACATCTGGTGCTGCCCTACGTCGGTGGTAATAACCGCATCTCCGCCTAAAACCTCACCTAAAGTTTTGATGATGAATTGAGGAGGTAGCACGCCCAGACGCGCCATTTCGTTGTCGCGGCGTGCTGCGTCTTTTCCGCGCCAATGGGTGATTTTTTCCAGCCATTCCGTATGTTTGGCGGCATTGACGTGCAAGTTCAAAACCTGCAATATTTTTTTCACATCGCCTACAATCGGGATATGGACAGGCACGTTCTTACCGATTTCAGCCGGGTCAATATCAATGTGGATAATCTTGCAGTTACGGGCGAAGGATTTCAAGTTTCCGGTTACGCGGTCATCGAAACGCATACCCATCGCAATTAGTACATCCGACTCATTGATAGCATGATTGGCATGCAAGTTACCGTGCATACCGGGCATACCCAAGCTCAAAGGATGCGCGGTTGGGAAACTGCTCAAACCTTGTAAGGTGCTAATAACCGGAATCTCGGCTCGTTCTGCTAGTTCCATCAGTTCGTTATAGGCTTCGGAAGTGGTTACACCATGCCCTACCAGAAGTACAGGGCGTTGCGCCTCATTTATCAGTTTGGCAGCCTGTTTGATTTGGCGAGCATGACCGAAAACAGTAGGGTTATATCCACGCATTTTTATTTCGGTGGGATACCCGGTGAAATAGGTTTTGCTGGTAAATACGTCTTTAGGAATATCCACTAGAACAGGTCCGGGTCGTCCGGTACCAGCAATGTGAAATGCCTTTTTGACAGTTGTTGCCAAATCGGCAGTGTCCATTACCAACCAGTTATGCTTGGTAATTGGCAAGGTAATACCGGTAATGTCAGTTTCCTGGAAAGCATCACGACCAATCAAGCTGCGTGTTACTTGCCCGGTAAGCGCTACTACCGGTGCGCTATCCATCATAGCAGTAGCAATCCCTGTAACCAAGTTGGTTGCGCCCGGTCCGCTGGTACCCATACACACCCCTACCTTGTTGGTGGCGCGGGCGTAGCCATCTGCTGCGTGCGCTGCTGCTTGCTCATGCCTTACGAGTATATGCCGGATTTCAGGATATTCGCTAAATACATGATAGAGCGGCAAAAGCACACCACCGGGATAGCCAAATATAACCTGTACGCCCTCTGCAATCAAGCACTCGCAGAGAATACGCGCACCGTCAAGTTCGCGTTGTGTGAAGCGAACATCAGCCTGTTGCTGTGTTGAAGTGGTGGTAGCCATTTTTTACCTCTTCCTCCTCAGATTAACATAACAATAACGACGTTTATTAGCCTTTTATCGGCTTGAAACGCGCCCTTGCGATCAAAATTTGTCTTCAAACAAATACAATTATTTAGTTTTAGTGTCTTCGCGTCTTTGCGATTATTATTTTGTGAGCTATATTACCGGAAATTTATTTGGCACCGCTTGGCTCTTTAATCGAATACCGGGTGATTAAGGTAACGCTTCTTTGCCTTTACCTAACCTAGTATTTTTCTAAAGACCAAGCGGGCTAAGAACGAGTAGGAGACCGTTAAGGCTAATAATAAGGCTAATAAGTAGAAGAATAAGGGGATTAATGAGGCTAAGGGAAGTAGCAGTGGGTATTGCAAAAGCTTGAGGCTGGTTAGCCATTCGAGTGTAACAGGCTTGGTTCGCCATCTGGCGTTCCCTCCCCTGCATTGGTTCATTCATACGATACATCACTGCAATTATCCTTTCCTCAAAACATCGGGCGAACGCCCGTTTCTCTTATATTCTTAAGTGTTATTACTTATTGTTAATAACAAATGCTTTATTTGTGAAAAAACCTCCCTTTTGGGGGGAGGTTTCTTAGTTTCTGATTTTTCCTGTTTCAGTTAACTAGATTTTTCCCCAGAACCACCCATCTGCTTACGTAGGAATACTACAAGAAGGGCAAGGATTGCGAGGATAAAAAGGAAGCGGAAGAAGCCCCCACCTTTTTTCGTTTTCTTCTCAATTTTTTCGGCTACCTGTGCGCTAGCCTTTTTTTCTTTTGCCATTATGGCATCTCCCCAACAGAAGGTTCTGAAAAGAATTAGCAAATTAAATACTTTCCCAAATTTAACACATTATTGAAGAACTTGTCAAGTTGTATTTCAGTTAATTTTGAATGATTTTGCCTATAGCCATTCTATATAGATTATTTAATCTCTTAAAAGCCTTTTCAGTTAAGAGCATTTATAGAAGTCGAAAAGCCCAAGTGATTTTATGATGTGATAGAGCCTTTCTTTTTCAAAGAGCCTAATAGTATTTCGTCTTGATTAGGTAATACGGTACGAGGGTCTAGTAATAGTGTTTCGCGCTCAACTCGGCAAATTATCGCGGGGTGCTGTTGTCGCAGGGCGGAAGTCAGCATTGCGGCGTTCTTTCCCTGTAATGCGGGCAACGCCAATAGATAAGTAGGCAGAGTTTCGCCCGGTAGAGAACCTCCTCCCACCGTAGAAAGCCCTTCCACAATGGTAGCGCCCTCCCAGCAATTAGCCAGAATCGCTTGCCAGTTTTTGGCACGTTGTAATATTTCCGTTTGCGACATCGAAATCATTTGCCACACCGGGATTTTCCGTTCCGCTTCACCCTTTAGATAATGCAAAAAGGTAGTTTGGAGAGCTGCAATTGTCATTTTATCGAGCCGCAACGCGCGAGCGAGTGTATGGTTTTTGAGTTTTTCGACTAAGTCCTTGCGCCCTGCAATTATTCCGGCTTGTGGGCCGCCAAGCAATTTATCACCGCTAAAAGTTACCAGATGCACGCCCTTGCTAATGCTTTCCTGAACGGTAGGTTCATGCGACAAGCCGTATTGAGCAGTATCCAGTAATGTGCCGCTGCCTAAATCTTCTACCACAATCAGGTTGTGCGCGTTTGCCAATTGCACCAATTCTTCCAGTTTGGCTGAATGGGTAAAACCAATAACCTTGAAGTTGCTACTGTGTACCTGCAATATAACTGCTGTATTGGGAGTAATTGCATTTTCGTAATCTCTAAGATAGGTTTTGTTGGTAGTACCTACATCAACCAACCTACCGCCACTTTGAGCAATAACATCCGGTACTCGAAAAGAACCACCGATTTCCACCGCTTGCCCCCGTGAAATCAGCGCCTCTTTATCCCGTGCGAAAGCAGAAAGAACCATGAAGACCGCTGCCGCATTATTGTTTACTGCCAACCCTGCTTCCGCTCCAGTCAACCGCGCTATCAAATCTGAAATATGGCTCATGCGACTGCCACGTTCCCCTGTATCCAGTTCGTATTCAAGGTTGCTATAGCCTACCGCAACCTTACTCACTGCCATCGCTGCTTCAACGCTAAGCGGAGCGCGTCCTATATTGGTATGTACAATTACTCCGGTAGCGTTTATAACTTCGCGCAAATTTCCGTTACTGATATTTTTTGCCACACTTTCGATTTCATCCAACAATTGCTGTGAAGTGAGAGGTGTGGCACCTTGCCGAATATTTTGCCGTGCTAACTCCAGTCTCTCACGCGCTATAGTGGTTATAAAATCACGCGGCAAGCCTTCTACTTCTATCAGCCTACGTAATTGTGCTGAAGTTAATAGCTTGTCAATTGCAGGCAGCAAACGATAGGGATTCGAAGGCTCATTTGAAGTATTAGTCATGTATTAATCAAAATCTAAATTTATGAATTGTCACAATAATTGCGTCGGTATCTTAAAAATGCTACACTCAACTAAAGAAGAAGTCAATCCTATATTTTTGAAAAAGGGGCAATAAGCAATGGCAAATATCGCAGAAAAATATAAAAAAGAACAGGCAAATCCCACAGCTAATCCTCGTTCATCCCGTCCTGATTCTACTGCTGCAAGGCTGGCACGGTTTGCATTGGGTTCTATTTTCGGTATAGCCTTTCTGTTTGGCTGCTACATTATGCTTGCTACCGCACTACGCGGACCCGATACCATTACAATGGATGGTGTTACTCAAAAAGCGGGCTTGATTCCCAATCAGAAGCTGCCCACCGAAGAATTGAAAGAAAATGATATTGCGCCTGATTTTGTGCTAGGTCAATTAGGCGGGAATCCGGTACAACTCAGCAAATTTCGCGGCAAAGTTGTTTTTGTGAATTTCTGGGCTTCTTGGTGTATTCCTTGCCAAGACGAAATCAAAGATATTAATGATTTTTACAAGCAGCATAAAAACGATAGTTCCGTAGCTGTTTTAACCGTAAACCAGAAGGAAGACGATAGCACTATCAAATCCTTTTTCAAGGACAATGGAGGTGTCACAGTTCCGGTACTACTCGATAAGAATAGCGAGGTAGCTGGCGGTTATTTTGTGACAAAATTCCCGGAGTCATACTTTCTTGATAAGAACGGTAAAATTGTAGCGATTCAGCGTGGACAGTTAAGCGCAGCCGAGATAAAAGCGTTTTACGAAAAAGCTTTAGCCAGTGGTAACTAAGTATTATGTCCGAACCAAAATTTCAGAACAGGCAAAAAAATATTAAGCTCGACCCTGAAAAAATGGCATATATTCGGGATGATATACCGGAGTGGCGGCAACGTCTTTCCGAGAACACTGTTGAAGGTTTTACCGGGTTTCTGCGCTTTATGTCGCAACGTTGGCTAACGGCGCTTAACACTTTTAATATTGGGATGGTCGGGTTAGCTTTGGCGGTACCGCTTGCCGAGCAGCAGGGTTGGCGTTGGCTGAGCGTTCCGGTAAACGGGTTGTGCAGTTTGCTATGCGTACAGGAACCCTCGCACTCTTTCTCCATTGAAGGGCATCAAATGGGCTTATGTCAGCGGTGCTTGGCAATCTATACGGTGTTGGGGTTGACCGGGCTAATATTCCATATCCTCAGAAACCGTTTGCAGCCACTTAAGCTGTGGCAATATGGCTTGTTTTCTTTGCCGCTGCTGCTAGATGCCTTTACTCAGCTTTTTGGCTGGAGACAAAGCGCTTGGGAATTGCGTTTGCTAACCGGAGGTCTATTCGCTATCGGCACTGTCTGGTATATTTATCCTCAGATTGAAATTGGTATGCGCCGCCTAAAAGCGCGGTTCAATGCTAGGCTATTGGAAACGAGGGCTTAATCAGGTTGCGTTATCTGCATGTACTTCCGCGCTATTACCCCTTTATTGGCGGCTCAGAAGTTTACATCCAGCAAATCGTTGAGCGTTTGGTGGAGCGCGAACCCGGCGCAGCGGTTTCTATTTATACCACCGATGCTTGGGACCTTGAACACTTCTGGAGCAGCGGCAAGCGTACCATTGGGCGACCTTCCCACGAAGTAATCAATGGTGTGGAAGTTGAACGTTTCAAGGTGCGAAGAGTGCCAGTTATATCACCCCTATTTTTTCCGGTTTGGCGTAGGCTGCTTACAATGTTGAGCGCGTCGCCGATACCTTCTGGTGTCGCCGTCCCATTGTTGCAACAAGCCTGCCGAATGACTCCTTTGATACCATCGCTCGGTCATGCCCTCCGGCAAGCTAATTATGACCTTGTGCATGCCGTAAACGCGCCCTTCGACAGTATAATTTACGATTCATGGCAAAATGTGAAGCGCACCGGGGCGGCTTTTGTGTTTACGCCGCATGTGCATTTAGGAGAGCCAAAAAACCCGCAGGTTCGCAAATATTACACCATGCGACACCAAATGCACTGGATGAATCAAGCTGATGCGGTAATTACTATGACTTTCCTTGAACGTGATTATGTGGTTAGTCTTGGTGTACCGGGCGAAAAGGTGCATATTGTAGGACCGGGGATAGAACCATCCACCATACTGGGCGGTAATGGTCAAGCATTCCGGCAAAAGCATAACATTGAAACGCCCATTGTTTTTTATCAGGGTACTGCTGCCTTTGACAAGGGAACGGTGCATTTGGTACAAGCAATGCAATTGCTCTGGAAGGAAAAGAAAACCGAAGCCACACTGGTTATTGCTGGTCCGGTGATGAGCCATTTCCAGAAGTTTTATGATGAATTACCCGCTGAAGATAAAGCTCGCACCAAAGTATTAGGCTTTATTTCCCCAGAAGAAAAGCGCGACTTGTTTGCAGCGGGTGATGTTTTTGCTATGCCAAGCCGTACCGATAGCTTTGGAATAGTTTATCTGGAAGCATGGCTAAATGGCAAGCCGGTGGTGGGCGCAGCAGCAGGGGGCGTTCCCGGTCTGGTAAGCCATCAAGAAGATGGGTTGCTGGAGGAGTTTGGAGATATACCGGCGATAGCACACAGCATTTTAGCCTTACTGGAAGATACTGGTTTATCCGCAAAGTTGGCGGCGGCAGGAAGAAAGAAAACGCTAGAACACTACACCGCCGATATTGTTTACGGCAAGGTAAAAGCCATATACGACCATACACTTGAGGCTAGATGAGGCGTTATCTGATTCCGGTTCTGGTAATAGCAGTTTTGCTAAGCCTGCTTGGCGTAGTAGTATATTTTACCGTTGCTCAACCAAAAGGCGCTTCAACCACTATCTATACAGTTCGCAGCGGTACAATTACTGCTACCGTTCGCGCTACCGGGCGGGTAGAATCCTCTCGTTCTCAACAACTTTCTTTTCGTAGTTTGGAAGTAATCCGCAAGATTTACGTGAAGCCCGGTGACACTGTGCCTGTTGGCACGTTATTGGCAGAACTGGATACCACAAATCTGGAAAGAAATTTGGCACGCGCCGAAGGAGAACGTGATATAGCCCGTTTCAACCTGAGCGCAGCGCAAGAGCGTGCCAGCAATACGCCAACTCTCACTCCCGCTCCTACGCCAGAGCCACAATCCTATTCAGGTGGTTATGCTGCTGCCCGGCAAGTAGAACTGACAGAGCTTCAGGTTGCGACTGCTCGGCAAGCATTGGAAGCGGCGCGTCTCTATGCCCCTTTTGACGGCACTGTATTAATGGTTAATGCACAGGAAGGGGAATCACTAAGCGGTGCGCTCATTCAGTTTTCTGATTTAAACGCCTTGCAGATACGCGCCGATATAGACGAATTAGACGTTCCAAATGCAGAAATTGGACAGCCTGTAGTGATAAATCTGGATGCTTTTTCCGGTAAAGCCTTTGATGGCAAAGTTTCAAGCATTGCGTCTCTTTCTACACAGCGACAAGGTTCTTCCAGTTATTCTTCAATAATTTCTTTCAACCAAAAGCCTGATATTAAAATCCGGATTGGAATGGCAGCTACCGTTACTATCACAAGCCTTAGCAAGAATGACGTTTTGCTGGTTCCATTGCGAGGTCTAGAGTCTATTGGTCTCAGAAAATATGTGAATTTAATCAAACCTGATGGAAGCATCGAGAAAACGCCAGTAGAAATTGGAATAACTAGTGGGACGGAAACTGAGATTGTAAGAGGTATCAGTGCAGGAGATAAAATAAGTATCATTCGTTAAAACAATCACTTTGTAAGGAAATCCCCTATATAAAGATAAAGATAATCCTGACTTACAAAATCTCTATACGAATCCTAAAATATATTAGTAAATTTTAATGTATGGCAATAAAAGTAAATGTTCTCCGCACTATGCGTGTGGTGTTGAGCAGGTAAGACAAGAAATATCGCAGCAGTAGCTTTCAAAGCACATCAGTGAGCGGAAAAACCGCTCGCTTTTCTTTTATATGAATGTCTGCTTGCAAAACACCTTATATGACAAAATCGCCCAGTAAAATTGTTGTTTCAAACCAATATTCGAGCAATATTTTCAACATTTGTAGAAACCTTTCAAGATTTACTGGCTTCAGGATATAACTATTTGCGCCGTTTCTGTAGCAGGTCTCTACGTCTTTTGGGCTGTTGGTGGTAGTCAGAACTATTACCGGGATTAATTTGAGTTTTTCATCTTGTTTGAGTGAATAAAGAATATCGCGTCCGTCAGTACCCGGTAAATTTAAGTCAAGCAAGATAATTGAAGGAGGAGGTAATCGCGGTTGGGAACTATATTTGCCATTGTGATTGAGAAAATCCAACGCTTCCTCGCCATCTACGACCCGATAAACCGGATAAGAAACCGCTAGTTTCTTAAAAACCCATAGAATTGTCTGGTAATCCTCCTCGCTATCCTCAATCAATAATATTGAATGATGTGTAGGTATCACTTCGTCAGTGTACATGTGATTACTTTAATTTCCTTGAATGCAAAGTGAAATAAAAGGTACTGCCTTCACCAAATTCTGATTCTGCCCAAATTTCACCTCCATGCCGCTCAATAATTTTCTTGGTAATTGTAAGCCCCGCGCCTGTTCCACCGCCAAATTGATCTCTAGCATGCAGTCGCTTGAAAATCTGAAAAATAGATTCTAAGTGTTTTGCGCGTATGCCAATACCGTTATCTTTTACGTAGAATATATAAGAATTATCGTAATCGGCTAGTTTTTGGTTTGAATTGGTTTGCTCACCGGGCGCAAAATAACCGATTTCAATCCATTTTTTCAGCTTGTTATTATATTTGATAGCATTGCTTATTAGGTTATTATATACTTCGCCCAATCTTACTTTATCGCATTTGATTATAGGCAGAGGACGCGGCAACCGCACTTCGACTTTATCCTGTTCCAATCGCGCACTCAGTATATCCAATGTTTGGTGTACTACTTCATCCAGATTTATAACACTTACTGAGAAATCTATCCTTCCCACTCTTGAAAAATACAACAAAGAATCTAGAAGCCCTTCCATGCGCTGGGTAAGACGCGCTAGTGTTTTTAGTTTATCCTTACCGTCCTGATCAATTTGGTTAGCGTAATCCGCGAGCAAAATATTGGAATAATTATGCATACCTCGCAAGGGTTCTTTTAAGTCATGTGAGGCAATATAGGAAAAAGCATCCAGTTCGATATTACTTTGCTCTAAATCGCGATTGAGTCGTGCCAGTTCATTGGCTTGTCGCAGTAAAATAATATTTACAATAGCATCTTTTAGTTCGCGTGCTGCATTTATTTCACAGTCAAGCCAAGGCTGAGAAGTTAGTTGGACAGTTTCTTTCCACAATTCGAAAGATTTGCGCGGCAACAAACGCTCTCCATCGTCAGATATTTCCATTGGTTTGTTGGGATTACCACCCCAATTTACCGTTTGAATAATCTCTGGGCGAAACCACAAAATAAAATGTTTCTGTGAACGTACAATAGCAACTGACAATAAGCCACTTGAAATATCTTTAAATTTTTGCGCTTCCGAATATTCTTTAGACAGACAATTAGAAGAAAAAATATCATCGGTAACACTATCAGAAAGCCAATTAACTAATTTGGCAATTTGAGCATTATCGGGAGTTTCTCCCAATTTAGAAATAGAGCCATCAAGGCAAACCGCTACCCCACCTGCATTAATAAGATTGGATAAGTTTGGATTATAATTAAGCAACCTATCTATATAATTCTCTTGCATTGATAACTGCTCAATTAGTCGGGCGTGTACCTCTTTAATTTGAAGCCTGTATTCAAAATCCTCATTTTCCTCTCTGGTAGAGAGTTGGAGAGAGATAATTTGCCCCATTAATTCACAAGCGGTTCGCAGTTCGTAAGGTACAAATTTTGGCGACTCATGATGGCAGGCAATTAAGCCCCACAAGTGATTATTTTGAATTAAAGAAATGGACATCGAGGCTTTTACGCCCATATTCTTCAAATATTCAATGTGAATCGGTGAAACGCTACGCAATACTGAATAGCTCATATCAAGCGGCTTAGCAGTTACTGGATTCAAGATTGGGGTTAAGGGCGCGGGCGTATAATCAACATTACATATCAGGCGCAGCCAATTCAGCATATAAAGCGCTCTGGCTTGTTTAGGAATATCCGAGGCAGGATAGTGCAAGCCTAGAAAGGAGCTTATACCCTCGCCAATAGATTCTGCCAAAACTTCCCCGCGCCCTTCATCATCAAACTTATACACTACCACGCGGTCAAATCCAGTAAGATTTTGAACATGTTCGGTCACTACCTGACAGAATTCGCGTACAGTCATATTGCTGGATAAACTAGAAAACATAGATTTGACGTGGTTGTATAAATCAGGGGAATTACCCGCTTTCACAAACTTAGAAGGTTCTAGTTCTAAAACCAGTACGCCATGAATGCGGTGTACCAGGCTATCGAAAACTTGACCCTGCACCTTAAGAGTAAAAATATAAAGGGGATTATTCTCGTAATTCTCCCGCTTCAAGCTGGCTTGTAGATAGTTAAGTTGGTTTTTTTTGAGAATAACGCTTATAGGTTTGTTCAACAATTCAGTAGGGTGAAGTCCAAGATGTTGGTAACTATTACTACTGATTTGTATAATAGTTAATTCAGGCTCTTTAAGTACCAGTAGCACACCATGAGGTTGGATATTGCCCGGTATATGTATCGGTTCTCTATCACAATTTGTCAGGTCAACATTATCACTTGTTATTAATGATTCTAGGCTAGGTTCATTATCCATATAACGTTTCTTCTATTCAAATGTTTTGAGTTAGCTCTACAATTTTAGCTGTTAGTGGATACATAATAAACGTATGCTGCCATCGCCAGGGTAATATGCCGATACCAACCGTGCCAATATCTTACCTCGTATTGATCCAATCCCACCTCGCTTTTAGCCAACTTCCAGATTTTCTCATTGAGCCGATATTGTCCCTCAACTTGAACCATATCAGCCAGAGTAGTAGAGGATGGAGCAAATACCAGATAATAGCGGTATTCATTGGGCGTTTCGGCTTTGCGCCGAATTAACATCCAGTAACACCAGCCATTATTTTTTTGTAGCCCTTCAACTTTTATAAGGTTCCAATCGTAATAATCATAGCCAAAGAACTTTTGCTTGTAGTTAAGCTGTGTCCAAGTTGAAGAATTTAGGGAAGAAAGGTAATTATCCATACCATTAGCAGTAATTTCCAGCGGAACACTAGTCAACTCCATTATTTCAGGATTTATTTCGAAGAGGAATGGTATAGATTTCTCTCCCAGCCATTGACGCAGAATTTTATCATTGCCGTAAATTATATTACCGGCAACCCAACGGAAAGGTACTCCTGCCGAAACGGTTCTTTCGAGCATGCGGAGCGCAAATTCAGGTCTGCTATGGTGTACCGTATTTTCAGGAATCATAGCATAACTGCGCTGTTGGATATCGCTAATCCATTCTTGAGGCAGATAAAGTTCGCGGTCGAGAATAACATTACCCAAGGGGCTGTTATATATAAGGAAAACCCCTTTTTGACAATTTTCAATAGTATCTGTTTGAAAACTTAGCTGACGTGCCACACCAGCAGATTTAATACCTTTCTTTGGAAAGCAGACTTCATCAATGACCAAAACGGAATTGGGATGTCCCAACCGCTCAACCATATAATCACGTAATTGGTCTCTCACCAATTCAGCATCCCATTGGGCATGGCTTAGCAAACGCTGCATCTTGGCAGGGTTGCTATCGCCCGCTTGCGATGCCAACTGCCAGCAATTCTTGCGTTTGGCATCGCTCAGTAACGCCTTAATATAAGCAAGCACCTGTGCGCGAGTTTCGGAGCGCAAGAAGAATTTCGATATTCTGGAGTGCAATTCTATTAACATAGGATCAGTAAAGGCTGGTTGTTGTTCTACTCGGTAATTCTTGTACCCTTCAAACACCCGTTCCATTGCCCCAAACCAATAATCCAACACAACCTTAAGAGATTTAACAAAGCCCTCCAGATTAACGGGTTTGTGTAAATAACTATTTGCCCCTTCTATATAGCAGCGATCAATATCTTGAGGATTAGAAGAAGAGGTCAGCACCACCACTGGCAACATCTTGAGTTTGGGGTCTTGCTTTATTTGTTGTAACACTTCTCTGCCATCAGTACCGGGTAGGTTCAGGTCGAGAAGGATTAGGCTAGGGTCTAGCTCATGAGAATACTTACCATGTTTGTGCAGATAATCCAGCGCATCATCCCCATCTTCACAACGACGAACAATTTGAGGCGCTGCAAGCTTTTTAAAAGCCCATAAAATAGCCTCATAATCTTCATCGCTATCTTCTACTACTAGAATACTTTGAGAAGGAGAATATCTTTCCATACGTAACCTACAATCAACTTCAGCTAACTCAAAATACAACCACTAGACACCTTTTATGGGTATAAATGTTACTTATCAACCTCATAAAATTACATTTACGATCCTTTTTTAACGATATTACCTTTGTCTAACTATATTTGCAAGTGAATTTCAAGCTGCAAATAAGGTTTTTACACCCACATATTACTACAACTACACTTAGCATAAGAACTAGAATCGTATTTCAGCATAGCACATGCGTAAGACAAAGTTTAACATAACACTTAGTAATATTTAATTGTCTTTTTGTATATTTCAGCCTACTTCGCAAAATTGGACAATATGTTATAATGTAAAGCATTGGTCTCACTCTATACATGGCAATTTTTAGGTGAGTTTATAATTGTAAACTGGTCTAGGAGTTGCTCAAATTTATGCCTCAAAGGTTATTCCAAAATATGAATATCCGTATGATATTCGTAGTATCAAGATAAATCTTAGTAAAAAGTATCAGATAGGATTTAAAGTAAAGATGAGACAATCAGAATCTCTCTCTAAGAATAGCCGGGCGCAAACTATTTTGCCGCAGAACGTCCGCTCTACTCTTCGTGGGCATATTGACCTTCTCGACCCTGTTACTTGGGTTTCGGGTCCGCAAGGATTTATCAGTGGTGCTCTTGCTAGTGGCGCTATGCTCTGGGACTGGAAAACTTTCTGGTTGGCTTTTGCTGGTCTGGTACTGGTAGGTCCACTTTTAATCGGATTTAGCCAGTCAATCAACGATTTCTTTGACCGCGATGTTGATGCAATAAACGAACCAACTAGACCGATACCGGCAGGGTTGGTTACTTTGCGAGGAGCTATCCTGAATTTCAGCCTAGCCGCGATTCTTGCAATCTTACTCTCAATAGTTTTGGCTATTACAAGTAAAAGTGGTCCGATATTAATAATAATGACCATACTAGGGTTGCTGTTAGGCGTGTTTTATAGCATGCCACCGGTAGAGTTCAAACGTAATGGTTTGATTGGACCACTTTCTGTCGGGTTTGGCTATACCTTGATGACTTGGCTCTCAGGACTGCTCATTTTTGGTCCATTCAAAGGGGAAGTGCTAATTACGGCGCTTGTAAACGTTTTTGTTTCTACTGGATTATTGATTTTGAACGATATCAAGAGCATTGAGGGTGATAGAAAGCTGGGCTTACGTACTTTGCCGGTAAATTACGGAGTACATAATGCTCTAAAAATCTCTTATGCTTTCATTGATGTCTCACAGCTTTTCTTTGCCATTTACTTGATTGCAACTGGGCATCTCTGGATTGGTATCTTACAGGTGGTTGCTCTGTTGGTACAGTTCAAGGCACAGCGCGATCTTTATGCCACTCCCAACCATAGCCAATACAAGAAATATCTTCTAACCGGGAACGGCTTAATCACCGTGATACCTCTTTTGGCGGCACTAAGCTTTGGCGGTTACTTGTCCCTTTAATCCCCTATTTAGAATCCCAATGTGAGAAGGTAGCATTTATCAAGCTACCTTTTTTATATCCTTTAGCAAACACCATTCTATTCCTACAAAGCTACTTATAATATCTCATGCAATTCTTTATGAGTTGAAAATTCTGCATTTTTAAATTCTATAATTGCATATAGATATATTTTTAATCGTTTATATGCAGGTAGTATATAATTAATTTACTTTGTTGAGGCGTTATGCTATACTAAAAATAAGCAAAATAACCTATATAAACTACAGTTAGTTTAATAAATGGCGTTGTAGAAAACCTAAAAGCATTGTTACCCGTAGTTTTATTAAGCAAGATGGAGTAAGGAAGGTCAGGGATTTGAGATACTCAAGGCTATTTTGGATAGCAACAAAATTGGCTGGAAGGCAGTTGCTCGCAATCTCAAAACCCTAGAATTGGTTTTGGCAAAATAACCAAAAGTTTATCAATTGGATTCTTAAAAACATAATAAATCTCACTTTTTAGTCCTAACTAGGAAGGACACATAAGCTATGTCTTCTCCCGATGCAAACAAATTTTTGGTAAGAAGCGAGGTTAAACATGCTTATACCATAAATGCGAAAGCCGATTATATCTTTGAATACCTAAGCGATATAAAAATGTTACTGGTCAATATACCAAATATTAGCCGCATACAAGTACGTAAGAATAGCGGACAAGCACGGCTGTTTTGCAGTATGCCTGTATTAGCTTTTAAGATGAACGTGGTGGTGGATGTTGAAATTAGAATAGATTCAGCGAATCGCACAATTTCATTTTTTAAACCAACCGCATTGATTGATGCTTTGCCACATGGTTATATTGTAGGCACTTTCGGAGCTAACATTGATATAATGCCGAAAGAGAACGGCGATACCCGTATTATCAGCCAAGTAAATCTTGGATTTGATTCTAGCCAGATTGATATGTTCAAACTGCTACCGCCAATTATTCTTGAGTCAGCAGGACAAAGAATGCTACAGGAATTTGTTGACCAAACCAGTAAGAATTATGTCAGTAAGCTGGTAAATGATTTTCCGATTTGGTTGCGCCAAAAGCAACAGACTTAAGAACCATTTGAAAGGTTTCGCCAACCCTGCTTTTAGTTCCTTAACCGAACAGAAACTGCCGGACTTCAGCTTACTGGTAGCAATTGGTTTGATTAACGCCAATGCCTCCGCCCTTTTGCTACCATGCAGCAGGCGTTATAGACTACCTGTAAGCCTAGTTCTTTTGCATAGGCGATGTTTTCCATCGATTCTGCGCCGGGCTGAAACCAGACCGTTCTGATACCCAACCTTGCCGCTTCCTCCAGAAAGGGTAGCGAAAGTTTGGCGGGTAAGACAAAATCTACCACTGTCGGTTTTTCGGGCAATGCCGAAAGATTTGGGTAACAAGTAATGCCGTCAATTTGGGTAGCGCGGGGGTTGATGGGGTAGATGGTATAACCTGCGTTCGTCATATTGTGCAGGATAACATTGCCGTACTTGTTGGGGTTGGAACTTGCGCCTACCAATGCCCACACTTTGTTATCCACCGCTTCTTGGACAATTTCGTCCATTGTCAATTCGGTTGCACTCATATTTTCTATACTCCAAGTGCATTAATACTAGTTGTGACTACAGGACAGGCAAGGGGTTTAAGCCCCTTGTCTAAATTTAGGTTCATTTTTCTGTTCTGGGCGAAAGTATTGCTTATAATATAAGCCTATATGCAAACGGGCGAAGCTATTTTCTGGCTATGCCCGGTCTTGCTCTTGCCGGAAGGATTATCGGACCAACCTGTGTGAAGATTAGACCTGCTGCCACTACCAGCAATGAGAGAAACGCCCACAAATCGGGGCGATTGCGGTCGCCTAGCGCCAACCAACTCAGTAATACCGCCAGCGCTGGATACACCGCGTTGATAGGTAGCACCTTGTAGGCAGGCGCAACTCGCAAGGCAAAGGTTAAGAAGCCGGTTGCCAGAATCCCGTTGATTATTGCGCCACCCAGTAGGTAAAGCCACACTTGTTCGCTCAAGGTAAACTGCTGTCCAATTTCATTGAAAGTGAGTAGCTCGAACTTGCCGTTGCCTAGCACGCACATCAGGAGAAACGCCCCAATTGCGCCTGCAAAATATTGTAACGCCAATCCGCCGAACGCTGATACGCCCCGATTCATGCCTCCTCTAGCCAAGATTGCCGCGCTTGCCCAGCAAAATGCTGCGCCCAAGCCGAAAGGAATAGCCCACCACCAATCTTTAGACAGAAAGGGGTTTTCTTGCGAATGGGTAGCAATTGCCACGCCCGCCAACCCGATAACCATTATTATCATTCCGGCGTAGATATAGCGGGTGGCTTTCTCCTTTAAAAATACCACGCCCATAATAATGGCGATTAGTTCCCAAGTTTGGACGAAGGGGAGGGTGATGTTCAAGCCTTGAAAGCCGCTGACAATCAACGCTTGAAAAAAGGCGGCAGTGCCGATTTGGGTAAAAACGCCCGCCAGCATAAAAAGCCAACGCCCTTGCCCCCGATACTGCTTAACCTCAGTGGTCTCGACATGTGCTGTGTTGCTGCGCCGTCGCCTGATTACTATCAAGTAAACTGCTAAGGCATAGATTATTATAGGTATCGTTTGAATGGTAGCGGCAGCTAATGCGCCGGGTCGGTTGATATTTTGGGTAGCGGCTTGGTCGTACACATTACCGGCAGCGAAACTTAGCATTGCCAGCGTCATCCAGACCTGACCCGGCACCTGCTCAAGCAGGGTGAATAGGTTAGGCTGTTTCATTTTTTTACTTGTCATGATTGGGAATAATCCTCCAAACCCCTGTGTGGTATTATTTTAGCTGGGAGAATTTTATCTTACTGAAAAGACTAGTGTCAATTTGATTTGCCATCGAGAATATCGTCCACACGGTGTAGAAGAGCAAGCGGGCTGAAGGGTTTAATAAAATAGTCATTAGCGCCGGCATCTAATCCGGCTTTTATATCATTCTCTTGAGTCATAGCAGAAAGTATCAGAATATAGATATGGGCGTAATCTGGATGGGACTTTAATGTGCGGCAGATATTTAACCCGTTAAGGCGAGGCAAATCGAGGTCGAGGAGAATCAGAATTGGGCTTTCTTTTTTGGCAATTTCCAAACCTGTATGTCCATCATATGCCTGTAGAAGGGTATAACGATTGTCACCGCCAAGCGTGGCGTTTACAAGGTCTTGAATAATTGAATCGTCTTCAACTATTAGAATCTTATGCATTGGATTTTACATTATCTGGAATTTAGAAATTATTAATTAGTTGTATTATTATGTTATAGTTTAATGTTAAATTTGTCAAGTTTTTTATTAAGAGGATGTAAATCTATGCCTATTTATGAATACCGCTGTGGAGTCTGTAAGTCTAAATCGAATTTGTTTTTCCGTTCGATTGCTGCCGCCCCTGAAACTAGTGAGAATGCCGATTTGGCTTGTCCAAAATGCGGCAATAAAGCCTTATCGCGCATGTTTTCACGTTTTGCGGTCAGGCGCGGGAGTAGCAACGAAGGTAACGAGCTTTACGAAATTGACCACATGTTGGCAGGGGTAGATGGGGAGGACCCTCAAAGCGTGGCGCATATTGCCCGACAGCTTGCCCAACAAGCGGGAGAGGACATCGGACCCGAATTTGACGAAGCCATGTCTCGCATAGAATCGGGCGAAGAGCCTGACTCTGTTATCGGGGATTATGACGCACCCACAGGTGAGGACGGCTCTATTGCTTAGTGTACGGCACGCCAACTGATGCTGGTGGGCGACTTCTGCCGATAACTCCTGCTACTACCACAATTGTAACTACGTAGGGAATAGCCTGTGTGATGGTATGTAGCCATGTAATGTTACCGTACCAACTTTGCAACATGCTATCAGCGGTGATACACAAGCCGAAAATCAATGCTGCTCCCCAAGCGTTTAGCGGATTCCAATTGCCGAAAATCATGGCAGCCAGAGCGATAAAGCCTGTGCCTACCGTCATACCTTCGGTGAAACCGCCTAGCACCTGTAGCGAGAAATATGTCCCTGCCGTACCTGCCAACATGCCGCTAATTACCACGTTTATGTAGCGTACTTTAAAAACGTTTACTCCGGCAGTATCGGCGGCTTTAGGATTTTCGCCTACCGCTCTGGTACGCAAGCCCCAGCGCGTTTTGAACAGCACATAATGCCCGACAAAGATGGCAACTATGCCAAGGATTGTGACAAACCCTAGCGTGAAAGAAGTGTTTTCCACCTTAAAACTGATAGCAGGGAGCTTTGAAGGGGTAGCATCTGCCGTTTTTTTTGTAAGGCTGTGAAGAAAGCTCGTCAAACCAAAGGCGAAAATATTGATTACCGTGCCGCTGATGATTTGATCTACTCTGAAATAGATTGAGAGCGCCCCGTGAAATAATGCCAGTAAGCCACCTACAAGAATCGCCCCAATAAAGCCAATCCAAATTTCTCCGGTTATTTTAGTAAAAAGTGCGCCGAAATATGCGCCTGAAAGCATCATGCCTTCAATCGCAATGTTCACCACGCCGCTACGTTCGGAGAAAGTGCCGCTCAATGCGCCAAGCGTTATGGGAGTGGAAAATGCCAGTGTGAAAATGATTACCGAAAATGTGTCAATTACGGGCTGTTGTCCCACCGCCGAACGCCAGATAAACACAGCCGGAACAACCGCTGCCAGCGCTATCCAGATGGTGTATTTGCGTAACCAGCGCGACACTTTTAAATTATTGCCAATTTTCAGGGCTGTTTGTGCCATCTTCTAATCTGCCTTACCCCAACCGCGTGTTAATACTACGCTCTCACCACTCTGAGCTTTGATTCGGTACAACCAACGCAATACCTGATCGGCGGCTACAAAGAGAATTACCAACGCTTGTATCATTAAAATCAGGTCGCCGGGTAACTGTCGCCCATCTGCCGCGACTGTGTCAAATTGCATTTGGCTTGCGCCCTGCTTGAGCGCACCAAAGAGAATTACAGCGGCAATTACTGCCAATGGGTTGTTTTTGGCAAGTAGCGCAATGGCGATGCTGTCAAAGCCGTAGCCCGAACCCAAGGCGGCATTATAGCGGTAGCGGAAACCGGGGCTACTCATTACTTCAAGCGAGCCTGCCATACCCGCTAACATCCCGGCGATTGCCATTGTAGCCAGCAGTATAAATTTCAGATTGATACCCGCATAGCGTGCCGCGCTTGGGTTTGCGCCTACCGTGCGTATTTCCAAGCCGAGCGGTGTTTTGTAGAGAATAAACCAGACCGTTAACGCCATTGTGACACCGATTACCAGACCCCAGTGTAGCGGTTGCCCTGCCACGATAGTGCCGATACGGGCGTTCTCGCCGATTTGGTCGCTCTGGCTCATGCGAGCGGGGGCTTTCATGGGTCCGTCTGCGCCTACTAGCCAAGAGGTAATGAAGGTGGCGATATAATTTAGCATAATGGTGGTAATTACTTCATGCGCTCCTGACCAAGCTTTGAGTGCGCCCGGTATTGCGCCCCATAACGCTCCGCCAAGGCATCCGCCCGCCAGCGTGAGAGGGATGGCAAGAAAACTGGGTAAGCCACCAACGTTTATTCCAACCCAAGCGGCGGAAATCGCCCCGATTTTTATTTGCCCTTCCGCTCCAATGTTAAACAGCCCTGCGCGAAAGGCAAAGACTACTGCCAATGCAGTGAACATATACGGGGTCGCGGTGGCGAGCGTACCGTTTATTGCTTCTAGGTCGCCAAATGAGCCTTTCCACAAACCACCGTAAGCCTGTAACGGGCTGAAACCCGATATAAAGATAATTAACGCTCCTACAATCAGAGCGGTTATTATGCCCAGCAGTGGGATAAATAATTGGCGGAATATT
The DNA here is from genome assembly GCF_037138995.1 of Candidatus Chlorohelix sp. Classification (NCBI taxonomy): domain Bacteria; kingdom Bacillati; phylum Chloroflexota; class Chloroflexia; order Candidatus Chloroheliales; family Candidatus Chloroheliaceae; genus Candidatus Chlorohelix; species Candidatus Chlorohelix sp. The sequence goes on from NZ_JBAXHI010000024.1 coordinate 54,843, forward strand.
TTTGCCAGGATATTTCTTTTTTCGGTTTCAAACGCTACGGCAGGTGAAGCCATTCTTTCTCCAGCAAAATGTGAGGGGTATTCTGTGGAAGGCGGCTATTAAACCGCCCTCCCAATTCAAAAATGAAGAGAAAATCAGCTTAGCTGACTACCACATTCGTTTTGATGGAACCATCCTTAAGACCTTTGTCAATGGCAGTGAGCGCATCTTTCAGTTCTTGAGGAACATCCTTTTCCAAGTCGTGGAAAGGAGCAAGCCCAACAGGTCCAACGTTGTTTCCGCCCTTGAAGCTTCCATCACCGACGGCTTTCAGCAAGCCGAATACACCGGGGGTGATGAGTTTGGTAGCGCTAGAAATCAAGCGTGATGCAGCTTTCGGCAGGGTGTAATACTGGTCGGTATCAACACCGATTGCGTAAATGCCTTTATCGGCTGCGCTTTCAACTGCGCCGTTGCCGGTGTTGCCTCCGCCGCCGAAGAGAACATCGTTACCGGCAGAGATGAGAGCGGCAGCCTGTTGTGAACCCCATACCGGGTCACTGAAAGCATTGTCGCCGTCTGGGTGGTAGGTCAGAGTTACTTCAGGTGCTTTGCCGGCTTTGACTAGTTTGGGGTTATTTGCCCAGAGGTAAGCGGCGCCGTTTTTATAGCCTTCGCCAAACTTGAAGACGGGAGGAACAGATTTGGTACCTAGTACCGCGCCGAGTTTGCCGCTCTTGCTTACGCCTGCCGCCAATGCGCCGATTAAGAAGCCCGCTTTGTCCTCATCGAAGATGAGTCCGGCAAGGTTGGCAATCGGGTTTTTCGCATCTTGCCCTTGGTCAACGCCGATGAATTTGATGGTTGGGTTGGCTTTGGCAGCTTCGATGGTAGCATCGCCGATAAGGAAGCCTACGGTTACGATAACATCATACTTGTCATCTACGAAAGTTTTGATGTTTTTAGCATAATCTTTGGTATCGGTGGTTTCGACGTATTTAACATCGTAACCAAGCTCTTTCTGAGCCTGCAACACACCGTTCCATGCAGATTCATTGAAGCTCTTGTCATTTACACGACCGACATCTGTTACCAGTCCTACTTTGAGCTTTTTGCCAGCAGCAGTAGTGCCAGCGACAGTAGTCGCAGCTTTAGTCGCAGCGGCAGTTGTTGCCGGTACCGGAGTAGCGGTATTGTCACCACAAGCAACTAATAAAACGCTTAGTAGCGTTATAAAAGCTACAAGTAACCCTAACTTTCTGAAATTTCGCATTGATTAAATGCTCCTCCTGGATTATATACAAAACAGTTGCCCAGAACCGCCGGGCATCGGACGCGACAAGCGCGTATCAGGTAGTTAGCGAGGTATAAATCAAACTTCCACATTGAAACGAGGAGATTGTATCTGAAAATCATCCGCAAATCACGGTAGATATTTATCGCTTTATTAAGAACCTCTATAATAGGGTAGCAAGAGAGGAGCGGAATTTACTTAACACAACCGCATTATCCCTTATCATTTATGGGGATTATAGCATGCCCCTTTAGCGGACGCAAAATATCAAATAGAAATCCACTTGCTTTCTTTCTACTTGTCATTATAATTATTATCAAATCCTGATACGAAATTTGTTATTAGGTAGTAGCAGATAAGGGGAGTTTGTGCGATGAGTACGTTGTTTTTCTTGTGGGATATCCGTTCGGAAAAAGAGCGGGAATATAAAGACTTTATCTCAAACGAATTTCTCCCCTTGCTGGGAAAACTCGATATGAGTGTGACTGACGGTTGGCTGAAGATAGCCGGTGAAGGTCCTCAAATTATGTATTTGGCTGAAAGTGATGACCTTGAAACAGCAATTCAAGTGTTAGGCTCTAGAGAATTGAAGGCGCTTGAGACGCGGCTTGTAGCTTATGTGGAAAATTACAGCAAGCATTTGGCGAAACGCGATATCAAGAATGAGAACCACTAAGTTTTAAACGGTGCTTGCAATGGAGACGATTTCAGGCAAGGGATTTAAACCCCTTGTTTTTTATTTCAAGCTTTTTCATCATAATTCTAGCCATTAGTCCTATATATATTTCTTTAAATTTATTTCCTTAATATAATATGGAATTGATGTTGATATTATTTTATTGGATTTCTAAAGAAAGTTTTTTTGAGCCACCATTATGCACAGTTTTGCTATTTTTCTGCACTATACCGGATTTCTGGCGCTGGCGGGTGGTGCGATTGGATCAATTATAGCGGTTAACACAGTCTGGTCTATTCTTTCCATTTCTCCCTCGCAAGCGCTAGGTGTAAGCCGCCTTATTAAGCGTTATGAAGTTTTATTACATTTAGGTTCTGTGGTGTTAGTTTTGAGCGAAACGCTGGAGCTTGTCATAAGTTCTGGCAATATTACGATAGAAGCCGGAGAGTTTCTGGTTTATTTATTGCTATTTGTAAATGGCTTATTTCTGGCAAGTCCTGCTTGGGATAGGTTGTCCAAGCTGATGCCCCAATGGATGATGGCAAATGGGTCAATTCCTTCGTTGATGGTAGCAATGGATCATATTCATATGTTGCCAACTAAAGAAGAGGTGGAAACTAGCCTTAAACAGGTACGTAATCGCTTGGAACTATTTCAATGGAGTGAGGCTATTTTACTTTTTTCAATGCTGATTTTAGTAGCTTTATAAAAAAGCAAAGCCCCCTTACCTGTATAGGGGGGTAAGGGGGTTTTGATTCCAGAAGAGGCGAAATTACTTCACGTCTGCCTTAGCGCCAACTTCAACCAACTTGGCTTTACCGGCTTCAGCGGCTTCTTTGGTAACGGCTTCGAGAATTGCCTTAGGAGCAGCTTCAACTAGTTCTTTGGCTTCTTTCAAGCCGAGGTCGGAGCGAAGGTCGCGCACTACTTTAATAACCTTGATTTTCTCAGCGCCGATGTCGGTCAGAACGAGGTCAAATTCGGTCTTAGCTTCCACTGGAGCAGCTTCCACTGGAGCAGCCGCAGCTGCAGCCGGAGCAGCCGCAAACTGCACTGGAGCGGCTGCGGTTACGCCGAATTTATCTTCCAATTGCTTAACGAGTTCACTTACTTCCAGAATGTTCAACTGAGCAATAAGCTCTACAATTTCATTTACGGTAGCCATTGTGCTAACATACTCCTTCTTTTAATTTACTTTGCCGGACAATTCCGGCTTAACTATCAACTTAATTTTGTTCTTCAAGCTGCAACTTACGTTGGTTCAATACGTTAACCAAGTTGCGCGGGACACCGGACATAGCGTTAACCAGTTGCTGGGGCGGTTGCGACAGCACGCTTACCAAATTGCTGGCGGGCGCATTCAGGCTGCCCATCAATTGGGCGATTAATACTTCTTTGGTGGGTAGTTTAGTAAGCTCTTCCAACTTCGCAGCTTCGATAACTTTGCCACCCAGAATTCCGACTTTTATCTTAAAGACTTTGGAGTCTTTCTGGAAATTGAGTAACTCCTTAACGCCTTTTACCAGATCGCTTCCAACAAAAGCAATTGCGCTAGGTCCGGTCAGGACGCTATCCAAACCTTCCCAACCCAATCCCTTGACAGCACGACGCGACAGAGTGTTTTTTGAAACATGATATTCTGTGCCGGTGGGCAACAGTTTGCGACGCAGGTTAGTAATTTCCGACACGCGCATGCCACGATATTCGGTCAAAATCGCAATTGTACTTTTCTCGAATAGGGTAGAAAGTTCATTTGTCAATACGGCTTTTTTCGGTGTAGGCACTCGTTATTCACCTCCTTCCTTACAGATTTCGGACTATATTGTTCGGGCTTTAGCCCAATAATCGACAATAAAAAACCCTTTTGCGTTCCTACCTAACCGGTACTACCGGGGCAGGTCGCAAAAGGGTGCAATCATACATAGTAAACCGCACGCCGATAAAAAGGGCGTAAGGACGGTTGAACTATTTGATTGTATCTTTTCCCTTTTACGTCTTACCTCGGCGGGCTACGGCAAACGCCGCTTTTAAGCTGTTGCGCCGGCTGTCTCTGGCAGGACTATATATTTGGGTTGAGCGAAAGTACGCTCAGAAAATTCCATAGTTAGGGAATACTTTAAGGTAATCCCAATTAGTTAGTGTTACCTACCTCTGCTAAGGTCGGGTTCACCTCTAGGTGAATGCCAGGACCCATAGTGCTGGTAAGAGTAATGCTTCTAATGTAAATGCCTTTAGCGCCGGAAGGCTTGTTGCGCACTATACCTTCAATCAAGTTCAACACGTTTTCGCGAATCTGTTGCTCACTGAAGCTGAGCTTGCCGACTCCAACGTGTATTAGACCTGCTTTTGGCTCGTTGCGAAATTCGACTTTACCGCGGCGAGTTTCTTGAATAACACGCGGCAGTTCGCTAGGTTGGCAAATGGTACCACTCTTTGGGTTGGGCATCAAGCCACGCCGTCCCAGTATTTTACCGAGTTTACCTACTTTCCCCATTTGTTCCGGGGTAGCAACTGCTATGTCGAAATCAGTCCAGCCACCTTCGATTTGCTTGATTAAATCATCACTACCCACGAAGTCTGCGCCTGCCTGCCGAGCAAGGATTTCACCTTCGCCCTGAGTAAACACCAAGATGCGGACTTGCTTGCCAGTGCCATGTGGCAGAACGGCGGTGCTGCGGACCTGTTGGTCGGCGTGGCGTGGGTCAATGCCTAACCGGAAGTGCAATTCTATGGTTGGGTCAAACTTTACATAACTGGTTTTTTTAAGGAGAGCAATTGCCTCATCCAGCTTGTAAGTTTTTTTGCCATCTACCTGCTTGGCAACTTCGGTGTATTTCTTGCCATGTTCCATGGTGCTATACCTCCTGTGGTACTAATGGGCAGCTATGCCCTCCCACTTTATAAACTTAATCGACTACGGTAATGCCCATGCTGCGGGCAGTGCCTTCAACTTGCTTTACAACGGCTTCGATAGTTGTACCGTTGGTATCTTTCATCTTGATATTGGCAATTTCCGCAACCTTAGTGCGAGTAATTTTACCCACTTTTTCGGTGTTAGGTTTGCCGCTACCTTTATCCACTCCAGCAGCCTTCCGAAGCAAGTCGGCGACAGGCGGAGTTTTGGTGATGAAAGTAAATGAGCGGTCTTCAAAAACAGTAATTTCGACCGGAATAATCTGCCCTACCTGCTGTGCGGTGCGTTCGTTGTATTCTTTAACGAAGCCCATCAGGTTGATACCGTGCTGACCGAGCGCAGGTCCAACCGGCGGTGCAGGAGTTGCCTTACCGGCAGGCAGTTGCAACTTTACAATTGCTTTAACCTTTTTAGCCACTTTTTATATCTCCCCAGAACTACACAATTTTCTCAATTTGCAAGAAATCGAGGGTCAACGGGGTTTCTCGCCCGAATATGCTAACCATCACGGTTACCTTGCTTTTGGAATTATCAATCGAGTCAATCATACCGGTGAAGTCAGTGAAAGGCCCATCAATAATCTTGACCGCTTCGCCCACTTGGAAGCTAGTTTTGATTTTAGGTGCCTGTGCTTCCATCTGCTTCGTAATCAACTGCATCTCATCTTCGCCGAGGGGCGTTGGCTTGTTGCCGCTGCCAACGAAGCTGGTTACGCCCTGAGTGTTGCGTACTACATACCAAGACTCATCGGTCATAACCATTTCTACCAGAACATAGCCGGGATAAACTTTGCGCTGAACGGTATGCCTAGAACCGTTTTTAATTTCGGCTTCTTCAATGGTAGGCACAATAACCCTAAAGATTTTGTCGCGCATATCCATTGAATCAATACGGCGTTCTAGCGCTCGCTTCACCTTGTTTTCATAGCCGGAATAAGTGTGTATCACATACCAGCGCCGCCCCATGTTTTCTTGGTGTCCGGTGCTGGGTGATAGAGAGGGGCGTTCGGCTGTAACAGGTGCCAGCGCTTTTTGCGCTGCCGTCTCTTCTACCGTGGCTTCCTCAGCCGATTCAAGTATTTCTTCTTGCATCTCCGGCTCTTCCTGCGGAGTCTCTTCCATTTCAGTGAACCTCAATTTAAGAAGCTAGACGTTGAACAAACCTCTAAGCAAACCATACAATCCCGTAAGAATCAAGTCGAGTGCGCCAAGCACGGCAGCCATTACGCCGGAAAGCGCGATAACCACGATGGTCATGTTGCGTGTTTCCTTGCGACTGGGCCACTCTACCTTGCCCATCTCTTCTTTAGAATCTTTAGCAAAACGCACTAAAGGTGGTTCTATTGATGGGTCATCTAGCAAGCTTTTGTCTGCCATAAAGCGTTGTTCTCCTCGCCTTTATTTAGTTTCGCGATGAATCACCACTTTGCGTTCGCGCTTGCAAAACTTGCTAAGCTCAAGCCGGTTAGGGTCATTGCGCTTGTTCTTGGTGGTGGTATAATTGCGCTCTTTGCAACTTGTACAGGCGAGATGAATTATAATCCTATCCGCTTTTTTTGCCATTTTGATTTCCTGTCATCACAAATTCAGTCAAAAAAAATTCAGGGGGCTAATTTGCTCCCCTAACCTTAGCCGAATGATTATAGCATAGCTATTCAAGTTTGTCGAGTCATTTCAAGTCGCGAGCCAGGAAAATGCGTTTGGACAAAAGAGTCTCTGATTTGGTAAGATTTGAGTTCTGAAGCTTAAAGCAAACCAAAGGAGAGCCAACTGAATTATACAATGACAGTTTGGGATAACCAGTTTGCCTAAAGTAATAGTTAATGTCAAAGCCTTATTAGGATTTGGCTGCTTATATTGCTGATTTATATCGTGATACTATGTTATAATTAGCACGCTTGTGAAGTGATACACATCTATTTTCAATCGAATCACGCTATAAGGAGACTATATTCTCATGAGCCTGCGGGTTCTTAAAGAAATCGTGTATATTGCGATGGGCGATGAAGTGTTTCGCCGTAAAGTCATTTTCCAGCCTGATGAATTGCTGCCGAACTATGACCTTACTTCAACGGAATTATCGGCACTGCGGTTGGGTGACAAAAAGAAGTTAATCGATCTCGGTTTAGAGGAATCCCTCGCGACTTATGCGGAGGCACTGCTCTCGCGCCGGAGATAGTGGTTATGGCTAGTTGTGGTAAGCCTGCCGATGGCGAAAAGAAACTCAGAATAACGGTGGTAAAGCAACTTGCCGGAGCAGAAGTTCAGGCGCGTGGTATCCTATATGATACCCAGCTTGAACATATTTTGCGTAAGGGCGTTGTGACCTCTTTCCGTGATTTCTTGGGTCAATCGGGGCATGGTCTGCCTTCCGAAATGATGGATGACCCTCTGCGATTGGAAATGGTGATGCACCAATTAATCCTGAATCGTCCCGAACTATCCGACAAACATGTGGCTAGTCGTCTTTGGTTGGATGGAAATACTGCGCTTGGGTCAGGCAATCCTAGTCTGAATGAAGCCAGTCGCACTGCCGAAGAAAAGTTGCAAGAGATGGGGCAGGCACAAAGCGAAGCGGGCAGAAATCCGGCAAACGGGTAATCTATCTGTGTACCTGTGTACTCTCGGCGCAAATTAAGCGTAGGGGATTTCTATCCTTACCGCGCCTCTTGTCTTGACCAAATTGTCCAGTACGCGCGAGGTAGTAAATGGCGAGGTTTTCCCGGAGAACCCCGTTTAACGCTGCATTATCTCGGCTAATTTTGTTACAGTATTCCAGTTTCGTCCGGTTCCGGTCACTTTTAGCTTTTTTTCGATTACCGCGTTGATAAGTTTTGAGGTACCAATACCATTCGGGTAGTAGATATATAATTCTTTGCCAGATAGGTGGAGTTCTTCGAGACCAGAGAAGGCTGAGCTAAAATTGTGCTGTGCTTGCTCATCCGGTGTATCTGACAAAAACATTACCACTACCCATTTGGTCTCTTTCTCCGGTTGGTTTATAAAAGGATTGTTAGCAAAGACTTCTTTTAATTCAGCCTGAGTTCGTAGCATAACTTCTGTATGGAAGCCAAACCTTTTTTCAAATTCAGTTGTTATTTGCTCGGTGAGTTGATGAGGGTCGATTTCTTTACTATCAAATACAACGTTGCCAGTTTGCAGATAAGTTGCTATATTGCTCAATCCAAGAGCTTCATGTACTTCCGTGAGGGCAGCCATTTTTACCTGAGCATTTCCTCCCACGTTGATTGCTCGAAATAAAGACAGGTATGTTCCCATATTACCCCTTTACTTTTTGCTGTTACTTTGTATCCATTCAATCATTTTATCTTTTTTCTTTCTTTGCAGACACGCCAAAATACTCCAACCGGATAGCCGATCATTTTTGCCACATCTCCGGTAAGGCGAATCAGCGGAACTAACAAAAGTGCCTGTATTTTTTTTAGTAAAGCCAATTTTTGCCAGCCCTGTATTTCATTCAGAATCAAACGGCGATGCGGCTTAAAGACATATCCCTCACCAACAAATGATAATACTAGCCAGAATAATTTCCAACGTCTCGCCATTAGTATTATTAGCGGGGCAGCTACCAGATAGATTACATAGCGCAATAGGTGGCGCTTTAGGAATAAATCGGCTTTGCCATCTCCGCGTGCATAGCGATAATATTGAATGTAAAAGGCTTTTAGATTGCTCCGGGGTCGAAACAGCACTTCTGCTTCGGGCTGCCAGACAAAAGGATAGCCCGCTTTTAACAAGCCCAAATCAAAAATCAGGTCTTCGCAATAATCGAGCCATTCCGGGTAGCCGCCTATCTTTTCCCATGCGTTGCGCGGGAACGCAACTGAACGGCTGCTTGGTAAGAACTTCTCCGGCTTAATATCGCGAGCGGTGGGCAATACAGTTGCACCCATCGCTATTTCAAAAGCAGAATCGGCAGTAGGGTCGGCGCGGAAAAAGCCGCAAGATACGGCATTTGGGCTAATGTAAAACGGTTGTAACAGCTTTTCCAACCAGATGGGTAGCAAGCGTACACCCGCATCAGTGGCAGCGATAATCTCATGTGAGGCGGCGGCAATCGCAAGGTTGCGCCCCCGCGATATATTTGCGCCCCGTTCTATAATCAGTTTCAAGGGTAAATCCGGGTTTGTTTCAGCCCAGTTTTTGATTATAGCAGGTGTGCCATCTTGTGAACCACCATCCACGATTATTATTTCATCAGGGCGGCGCGTTTGCTCACGCAGGCTGTTCAGCAACTTTTCTATATTGCTGGCTTCATTGTAAACCGTGGCAATTAACGAAACTTTTAACATTTCACTGACCATTCGTTTTATACTGGCTAACAAAACCGGGTAGCCCAACGGACTACCCAGACATTTAATTATAAAATTCTCTGTCGCTATCTCAGGCTTTCGGTTTCTCTTATTTGCGCTCCGCCAACTTCTTGCGTTTTCTCATCGTCTCAGGGTCGCGACCATAGAGGTTGGTAAGTGTTTTCAGGTACTCTGCCATACCGGGTAAAAGTTGGTCATAGCTAAAGCGCCATTGCCAATTACCGGCAGGGCGACCGGGGAAGTTCATCCTCCCAGAGCTATCCAAACCTAGCACTTCCTGCAAGGGGATAATAGCCATATCTGCAACCGAACTGAACGATAGCTTTATCAATGCCCAGTTGATGTCGCGACCATCGCTATTGGTGTACATTCTGGCGCGGTGCTGTTCATCAGGTGGGGCTTTTTCGTACCAACCGATTGAAGTATCGTTATCATGACTTCCGGTGTAAACCACCGAATTTTTGGTGTGGTTGTGCGGTAAAAAGGGATTCAAGGCATCGTCTGAGAAGGCGAACTGGATAATCTTCATGCCGGGCAAACCAAGTTGATCGCGCAACTCATAAACTTCTGGAACCATCTCGCCTAAATCTTCGGCTACAATCGGACAATCCCCCAGCGTTTCGCGAATCTTATCAAAAACGTCTGCGCCCGGTCCCATTCGCCATTCACCTTTTATAGCAGTTTCTTCTGAAGCAGGAACCGCCCAGTAATTGTAAAAGCCTCTGAAATGATCTATTCTCACAATGTCTGCCATTTTCAGGGCTTGCCGGAAACGTTCAATCCACCACTCGTAGCCAGTAGCTTTCAGTTTCCCCCAATTATAGAGCGGGTTACCCCAACGTTGCCCGGTTTCGCTGAAATAATCGGGTGGCACTCCTGCAACATGGGTAGGGTTGAGTTCTTCATCAAGGTAAAATACATTCGAGTTTGCCCAAACATCCGAGCTATCATAAGCCACGAAAATGGGTATGTCTGCGATTAATTGGATACCTTTTTCGTTGGCGTATTTGCGTAGAGCTACCCATTGGCGGTTAAACTGGAACTGGCAGTAAATATAGTAGCCTATCTCATCCGCCAGCGTTTTTTGCCATTTAGTAATAGCGCTTAACTCATGCCTCGCTATATCGCTGTCCCAAGTATTCCAAACGCCACCCCCAAAATGCTCCTTTAACGCCATGAATAAGGCAAAATCAGGCAGCCAATTTTTATTATCATTTTCAAACTGCGCCAATTCTTTCTTCAACACTGTCGAAGCCATTGCTTTGAAATGCCGATAAGATTTTCCCAAGATTTTTTTCTTGCGTTCAATAACCGGACCGAAGTCAACCCGTTCGGCAGGGAAATTTGGCATGTTGTGCAAGTCTTCTGCTTTTAGGAAGCCTTCCTCTGCCAATTTGTCTAAATTAATCAGCAACGGATTTCCGGCAAACGCCGAAAGACTATAGTAGGGAGAGTCGCCGTAGCCAGTTTGGTTGAGCGGCATAAATTGCCATAAGGTCTGATCTGTAGCGACCAGAAAATCCACGAATTTGTAAGCCATCTCTCCTAGTTCCCCAATACCGTAGGGTCCGGGAAGGGAGGTAGGATGGAGTAATATTCCGCTACAACGCTCGAACATTATTATTTATCTCCAAGTTAGTTTCTGATTGTTTATAATATCTAGCGGAGTAACTATACCATAAAAAATGGATACATTCTGAAGGTAGTATCCATTAAAAGCTTTGAGGAAACCCTTATTTTAAAAGTAAGTTTAAGCATCATTTCATCCGAAAAGAGGCGCAAAATTTA